>JAISKW010000124.1 GCA_031260775.1 Christensenellaceae bacterium | reverse complement strand
CGACAGCAGGCTTTCGGACTTCGAGTATATTACAAACAGTACGGTTCTTATTTTGGCCACTCAAAATCAGGAAGCGGCGTTTGCCACCGGTAACGCTTCGGGTGTTTCAAATATAGAGTACAGGATTGACGACGGCGTATGGACTCCTTATGTTCAAGGAATTGAAATTTCCGCATCTTCGGAGGTTTACTTCCGTCAAATCGATAATGTCGGGAATGTCGGGAGCATTGTTCAAATTAAAATATTTAAGGATAATGTTATTCCTTTACAACCCGTTATTGTTGGCGCGGGCACGGTTGTTTATACCGACGAACCGTATTCGGTTTCGTTCGTCGCCGAGGATAACTTAGGAGGCAGCGGAATCGCTAAGGTTGAATACAGCATCGATAAATCGTCATGGACGGTTATATACCCCATCGGAGGCGTTTATACCGTTACATTTGCGGCGGACGGCGCGTATCCGTTGTTTTTACGCTTGACCGACCGTGCGAATAATATTTATCCGGCTTCGCTTACCGACCCCGAAATAACGGTCGTTATTACGCATGCCTACCCCGTAATATCTTTGGCGGAATTCGATGCGGATTGGGTGCAAGAGGCAACTAAGAATGCAAAATTCGGCTTTGTTTTGTCCGACAGTAACCTTGAGGGTTTTGTCGGACTTAGAGATTTTATCATTGCCGATTACGATTTATTCGGCGCGTACGATGCCGGCGATGCGGTTTCGATTGTTGGCGGCGAGGGGATTGTCAATAGCCTTTTGCCCGGCACTTATTATGTGTACGCCTACACGGAACTCGGCACTTATAATCCCGAACCATTCGTTTTGGTAGTCGATAAGTGCGATACTGTTGCGCCGTACATTATAGAAGCAACGGCGGAAGTTCCATGGTCGAATGTCGATAAACCTATAACCGTAACATTGGATTTAGCAACCACCGGGCGCGAAGACGACGATACGCTTTGTGTATATTTCGTAAGCACGAACAGCGCAACCCCGTCCGTAGGTGCGGTCGGCTGGGACAGCGAGGCGAAAGCATCCTCTAACGGCACTTATTATGTCTGGGCAAAGGATGCCTCGGGGAGAATTTCAAACGCCTATCCTCTCACCGTCGTTCAAATCGACAAAACACCCCCCGTAATCGGCGCGGCAAGCTCGAGTAACTATGCGGTAACCTTTGCGGCGTCCGACGCGGGCGGCAGTTTGGTTGCTAAATACGGTTTTACGACCGTCAACGACTACGATGCAAGCAAAATGATTCCCGTACCCGTACCCGGCGCGTCCGTTTCGGGTTTACCGGCATACGGCACTAACGGTCAAACAATCTACCTTTGGGCGGAGGACGGCGCGGGCAACCACAACTCTTCGGGTAAGGAGGTTGTCGTTACCGGTTCGGGGAGTTCTTCAAACCCCGCAACGGTTACGGGATTTGTAATTGACAATACGCCGGGAGCGGTAAACCACCGCGATTTCAGCGCGACAATAGGCGATTTGGACACCATGTTAGCGTACGCCGTTTTGACAACGACAAGCGTTCCGGCAAGAACCTCAAACGATTGGAAATATGTTGACGACTACGGCGATGCTATTTCGGGCAAAACCACGGCATTATTAAGGGGCAGCATTACGGCGAACAATGCGGGAAGTGTGAACTATTATCTGTTCATTATGGATATCGCGGGCGCGACTACGATTAGCGGAACAAGCGGATACTATGCGTTCGTCGCCGGTCCGATTGACTCGGTTGCCCCCGTATTCACGCTTGACGAGGCACTCTCCGGGGATACTCCCGAAACTGCCGTGTTAACGGTCACTTCAACGGATATTGACCTTGCGACAACGGCGTACAGCTTCAACGGCGGCGCAACATGGGGCGCGGTAAACACATTTACATTTACAAACGAGAGGCAAAGAGTTTCGGTATGGGTTCGCGATGCGGCGGATAACATTGCAAAGCAAACCTACACATCAACGCTTGCCGATACCACAAGCCCGACAATAACGGCGGTCGTTACCGATGCTACCGTTTGGACGAACGCGCCTAAGGACGTCACATTTACATTTACCGATGTGAACGCCGTTTCGTATGTAATTTATCAGGATGTTGACCATATCAATGTCGAAGTAGTGAGCGGCGATGCGGAGAGGATTGCGGATAGTAACACCCACTCGGCTGTTGAGGCGCTAGGTTTAGGTGCGTATGTGATAGAGGCTTCCGATGTTTTCGGCAATACCTATTCGCGTCCGTTCTCGGTTTTAAGGGTTGACGACGAACCGATTACCTTTAACGTCAGAGTTGAAAACCGACGCATTTATACCGATACCCCCGGGCCGGAATATCCGCTTGACCCGTATACCTCGCCTATATCTTCGGGAGAGTTGCTTATTGTTATCACAAGTAAAGGCACCTCCGAAGGCTATTTATACAGTCTTAACGGCGGCACGACTTGGCAAACATCCGATACCTTTATTGTAAATGCAAGCGGAAGTTACAACATTAAGGTTAAAAACCTCGTGGGTACGGTGTCAACCGCCGCCCCTATTTTGATTGATTTTATCGACTCAACCGCCCCCGTCGTAAGTGCGGTTTCAGTACTGGAGGGCACGGAATTAACCTATACGGATAAGCATGTAAGCTTTACTATCACCGAAAGTTACGCTTCGGCATATAAATCGGAATACCGTACGGTGTCCTATATTATCGAAAAGACAACCCCGGTAAAGCCCGAATCCAGCGATGGTCGCTGGACAGCGGCAGTCCTCGGTGTTAACACCGTGGAATTAGGCGCGGGTACTTACTACGTTTGGGCAAAAGACAAAGCGGGTAATGTTTCATTGCTGTTGCCTCCCGTTGAAGTTGTAAATATCCGTAAAGTTCTGGACTTCGATAACTTGGAGGTTTACTCGCCTACCAGCATTTACGCGCACGGCTCAACGAGTGATTTATATATCCGCGACACCGTTTTAGGCGACGTTTCCGAATTCGGCACGCTTTCGCTGACGGGTGGTATCAGACTAATCGAGGGCGTATATCTGTATCCGTGGACATTTATTGCCTCCGACGGCAGCTACGAAAGCCGCAGCGGCATGATGGAGATAACCTCAAAATCTTACGCGCATGTAACGTATCATTATTTCACCGAATATTTCGCAGCGGTCGCGGGTAATTTAGAATATCTCTACGGCGATGTAAACGGCGGTACATTAACGCTAATCGAACCTGTCGGGGACGGACATATATTTGATGGCTGGTATACCGACAGCGATTATAAGAATAAGGTAACCGTAATCACCGCCTCGGGTTCGGCAAGCGGCGAAATCGAGCTGTTTATGAAGTATGAAATAGCGGAGTATGCGATAACCTATGTCGATAACGGCGGATATAGTTCAAACCGTACAACATACACGATTTTCACAAGCACGTTCGGCATTAACATACCGTACCGTAACGGCTATACCGGCTTAGGCTACTGGGATAACCCTGAATTTTCGGGCAACCGGATTGAGGAAATTGCGAAAGGCTCGACGGGTAACATGACTCTTTACGCGAAATACGCCGTAAACGGCAACGAAATTTACATTTACGACGAGGATGTAGCGGATATTCTGTATTTGGTTTACTACGGTTCGGGAGGTTCATATTTTGAAATCGAGGGGTTAAACTTCGGTTTACAAACGAACTTGAGTACGGCAACGCAACAAGTTTTTGTGAACGGTCTTACCGACAACAAGAGAATCGTCGTTTTGAAGAAGGAATATATAACCGTTGACCCCGATTATTTACAAATTAAATTAAACATTTCTAATGTAAACGTCAAACCCGATTCCCTTTCGGGGTGGTTGGATTACGAAAGCGCGCCCGAAGTAAGCGGCGAGGATAACTCGGCTATAACGATAAGAGCCGGCGCAAGCGTTGAATTACGGGTAAACGGCGTTAATAAATTAGAGGCAAGCAAAAGCGGCGGCGCGGGTATATTAGTTCCTTCGGCAGACAATGCAAGCATTACAATAACAAGCGGCAATCTCGGCTCAAAATCGGCTGAGGCGCATGAATTAACGGTTATAGGCAAAGGCAACGGCGCGGCTATAGGCGGCGCGGATTCGGCGTCGGGTAACATTACAATAACTGCGGGCGAGTACGGCTTGCTGCTCGATGCAAGAGCCGAAAGCTTCGGCGCGGCGGGTATAGGCGGCAGTTACGGCTACGCAATCGGCGGCGACATTAACATTAACGGAAACGTCCGCGTAACGGCTACGGGCGGCTACTATGGCGCGGGTATAGGCGGCGGCTACGGCGGCGTGTTCGACTCGACATTTAACACACATTATATTCATATCGGCGCGGCGGCGAATGTAGGCACATATTACGCGATTGTCATTGCGGAGGGTGGCACGCAAGCGGCGGCAATCGGCGGCGGATATGAAAGCGACGGAGATATTCATGTGACATTTGACTACTCATGGGTAGTTGCAAACGGCGCGGGCGAATACGACATCGGACACGGCTCAAACGCGGAATCGGGTGCCGCGGCGCAAATAATATTGAAAGGCGGTTCGGTGTACGCCGTGGGTAATTCCGTTCAAAATGCGGTTGACGGGAACGGAGGAGTGCCGGTCGCCGCGGTGCTTGTCGGTGAGGAAATTGCCGGGATTACGCTTGCGGACGGCTATGCTACGGTATTCAAGATTCCCGACGTGACGGCAGGGATTCAAGTAAATACGAATTACCGCGCGCCTGCACGTTCACTGAGCGGATTCGACGTCGGGTTTATCGGCAGAGCCGTTGAGCGCGGAATCGCCGCCGTATTGTGGCTCGATAAGGACACCGATACCGGCACCGTTTCAACGCATTCGATAATGTTCAGCAGTAACAAGGGAGTAGTACGCGCAAGCATTAACTTCCACATGCTGTCAACCACCCGAATATGGCTAAATGACATTCCTTCGCGCCCCGCGGAGTTCTACATTTTACCCGCCTCAACGGACGGTGACGAGTTAACGCTTCGTTGGCACGGCGTGCAGAACGAAGGGTTCTCGCTTATTGACCATTACGAGTTCTCAATCGACGACAACCCGTATTGGAACGTTATACCCGGCGGAGGCAATATAAGGACTGTTACAATCTATGCCTACAATATAACGAACGATTTAGGCGGCACTGATACCGAAAACGTTCAGCATAATATTCCGAACATAGTATCCTTGCGCGCGGTAGGAACGAACGGCAAAAAGGGTGAAATAGCAACGTTCGAGGTGTTACCGATAAATACTGTCGGAACGTACAGCACACCCGAATTGCAACCGGCTCCGCCCCGTTACGTTTTGACCGAACAAGGCGACGGAACCGTGTTAATCCGCTTTACAACGCCCGAGAACTTTGGCACATACGACCCCGAAGCGGACGTAATCGTGTATTTTATATCCGACGACAGACAGAACTGGACGCGTGTTTTACACGACACCTCAAAGCTTTCGCACCAAATTTTGTTCGTGGATTTAAATAACGGCACACCATACACATTCTATGTAAAAACGGGCGGCTACGCAGGCGGTTCGGATTGGGAATCCGCTGATGCAGACGACGCGGGTTACGAGGTGGCGGTTACCGCAAC
This sequence comes from Christensenellaceae bacterium, assembly GCA_031260775.1. Lineage (GTDB taxonomy): Bacteria > Bacillota > Clostridia > Christensenellales > DTU072 > JAISKW01. The sequence goes on along the minus strand of JAISKW010000124.1, from coordinate 6,934 downwards.
TCCCGGAGAGGTAGCCGGCAAGCCGGGCACGGTCAGAGGTCTTACCGGCACGGCGTACGGCGATGACAGTATTTATTTGTATTGGTTACCTCCTATGAACGACGGCGGTTCACCTATACTTTACCGTGAAATACAGTATATCGAGGAAACGGATTCAGGAGATGCGGCGGCTAATTTTGCAAATCTTAATAATGTCACAAATCTTAATGTCGGGGTTGCGCAATCGTATATGTTTACCGGTTTAGCCGAAAGCACCCGTTATATATTCCGTATCCGCGTTTGGAACTACTTTGAAGTGCCGGGAGAGTGGGTATATCACTCCTTAACAACGGGAGCGGTTGAACTCCTTAAATGGCCGCACGCACCCGCTTTCGACCATGAGGAGCTTACCTCATCAAGCGTAACGGTGTACTGGGCACCTATATTGACGGACGCCGGGTCCGACAATCTACCCGAAGGCGAGGTATTAAGCTACGAATTGTGGATAAACGGCAGTATGCAAACGCTTGTACGGATTATGCAAGGCGAAAATTTTGAATATGGCTTGTATTCATATACGGTAGACGGCTTAGCGGCGGAACAAACAATCACAGTTTCGATTAGAGGCGTTATGCCCGAAACATACGGCGACACAACCACAAGAGAATACACGACAAACGAATTGACCGACGCGCCGTCCGCGCCGCGTTATTTTACGGCAAAGTCGCTTGTTCCCGAAACGGGCGGCGTAACGCTGAATTGGTCTATCCCCTTAACGGGAGCCGTTGACGGCTACCGTTACTTAATTTCGGAAACCGAGGACGATGCAACCGAATTCGAATTTTGGGTTGATTACGGTGCAACGAGCGTGTCTGAAGTCGGACTTGAACTCGGCATGAAATACTATGTACAACTCGTTGCTTATAATGGTTACGGCAACAGCGGTATCGTGCAAATATCGTTCACCATTCCGAAAAAGCTCACGGGGATTACGGACGGCGATCTCATTGTAGAAAATATTTACTACGGCACGCTTCTTGAGGAGGACACGAACCCGAAATTTATAGCTAACGAAAATGTGGAGTCCTACGAATACTTCTATTCTGCAAACGGCGAAAATTACTACACTATCCCCGAAACACGGTTAGCCGCGGGCGGGTACACAATTAAGCTTGTTTACTGCGGCAAAGACGGCTATGCGGGCGGCGAAATTATTAAACCGTTCACCGTATTCCCCTATGTTTTGACGGTTGAGCAGTTTTTAGACAATATGGAGGGCGGAGAGCTTAATTCGGACGGAATCCATATCGATGTGACTTATGACGGCGACCATGCGGTTATCTCATCGTCGTTCGACATTTTCGACGATACAATCGAATTTACAATCCTCTACAAAATTAACAACGCGTTCGGCACAATCGTTCCTATTTCGGCGGGTGTTTACGACCTTGCGGTGCTGTTTGCGGGCAACGCTAACTACACCTTTGCAACAAACACCTCGTTCAAACTGCACATTTTGAAGAGGCAGGTTACGCCTGATTATCATTTCGATATAGAGTTAACGTTTGACCCGTACCGTATTTTTAATACGTATATGAGCGGAATTCCGTTTGCTTCGGATGCATACGGCGTGTATTACTGGTTTGATACTACCGGCGATTTGACGTTTACGCCTAATTGTAATCAGGAATATGTGGTGCTATACGTGCTTAACCCGGTAATGAGCGCAAACTGTGAAATCGCTTCGGGTGAATCAGACAGAGGTGCATTTACCCCGGTTAAATACCAGCTTGACCTTTCAAGCTTAATCACATTCTCGTCGTCGTTGCCTAAAGCGGTCAAGCTTTCAAACGGCTTACCCCCTATTGCGGACTATGCTATTGTTCCTATCCCCGATGCAAACAACAAGGGCACAATATCCTGGGATTTAACCTTAACGCCTCTTTCGACCGCGGGAACTTTCTACAACTGGGTTTGGACGCCTAATCAATATGACTACTACGCAACAATCAATTACGCGGTCGCGCACGGTTTTATCGGTAATTTTACCGTCACCGATAAAGAGGTTGCATCGGTTTCCGCTTTGTTTGTACAAAACCGGGTGTTCTTCGCCGGCACAAGTACGGCTACCATACAAAACTACGGTACGCTTACCGTTACGCTTTTATACAACGACGGCTCTTCCGAAACCACAAACGATTATTCAATTGCCATTACAACCTTAGATACTGCCGGCGTTCAAAGTGCAAGAGTTAGGTATCAAGGCATCCCTGCAGAATTTAATGTTTTTGTAACGGCAATTGAGGTTGTAGGAATTGAAGCGGCATATACTCCCGATGACGGCTACATTGTTTATCCTAACACGCAAATCGCCGCCCTCAAGCAACGTTTAACCGTTTGGTCGGTCAACAATGACGGCTCAACCAATCTCGCTTTGGATAAGGAAGATTTCGACGTTTCGGGTTCATTAGTTCCCGGGAATTCGGTACTTTCAATTTCGTATCAAGGCAAGTATATTACAAGCGTTACGGTGCCCGTAGTCGCAATTACGGTTACCTTTAATTCGAATGAAGGCTCGATTGCGCCTCCCGTTCAAACGCATAGCTTAGGCGACTTCGTAACCCCCGTAGCCGACCCGACCCGTACCTATTACCGCTTCGACGGTTGGTACAACGGCAATACGCTTTGGAACTTTGCAACGGGTAATGTCACCTCCGACATAACATTAACCGCGCATTGGACAAGGGTTTACACCGTCACCGTTACAAACGGCAGCGGTGCCGGCAGCTACGTTCAAGGAGCGACCGTAACTATTATCCCTAACGCCGCACCGAACGGACAACGGTTCAAGGAATGGTCTGTTTCGGGTGTAACCGTTACAAACCTCAACAACGGCACGTACTCGTTCACGATGCCCGCTGCAAACACGGCTGTTACAGCCGTTTATGAGGATATTCCCGCCCCCGTCGAAATAGGTATATTCACCGTTAACTTCACGGGCTTCACCGGCGCGTACTCCGTAACGGTTAAGGACGGCGAAAAGGTTTCACGTCCCTCCGACCCATCCTTGAAGGGCTATACATTTATAGGATGGTATGCAGGTAGTTCCGCCTACAATTTCAACTCCGTCGTTACCGCAACCTTAACGCTTACGGCGAAATTCACCGTTGCGGAGCCGAATCTTGCGTTGACAATTGAGGAAAGGGCGAGCGGCGTCCGTATCATCACCGCTTTTGTTGTCGATAAATCGCCGAGCATAACATACAATTTCCAATGGTACAAGGAAACTGACGGCGAGTGGGTTGAAATCGATAACGAAATAGAAGACGTTCTCGTTTTAACGGGCGAAAAAATCGGAGGCGCGTATTCGTGCAAAGTAACCGCGGTTGATACGGCTTCGGGAGCAACCGCTGAAAAAGCGGCAGGGCTTTCAGACAGCACCCTTATCATTCAAGACCCCGGCAACGGCGCAAATACCACCTTTACTATCGCCGATATTTTAAGCAAATGGTACCTTTGGGTTGCCCTTGGTGTCGTGTTACTCGGCACGGTGATTCTCGTAATCGTCGGCATTCACGAGAAGCGCAATAATTAGTTTCGAAAGGTGAGTTTTGCGTTGAGGGGAAATGCTTTTCAGTTAAAAGCAATCCCCTCTCCGCACCTCACCCCTTTGAAAAGCCGATTTATGTATTGGTGACGGGAGAAAAACAATAAGTGACGTTGGAATAATAGGTTCAAGGCGCGTAATTGCGCCTTGTTGTTTGTTAAGATGGGTTTTTGTGGCGAAAAACTAAACACACAATTGAACGCAATGGGGTATTATATTACAATAAATTGATGTACCGAAGTGCTGTCTTTAGAAGAATGGACGAGCTCCGACTCGTCGCCGTCATACGTGCGACGGGGGTTGAGGATGCGTTACAGACGGCGGAGCGGCTCACCGCCGGCGGGGTTAAACTTTTAGAGTTAACCTTTACCACGCCTTTTGCACACGCTGCGCTTGCGGCACTGACAAAAGCTTATAAGGATACCGACGTCATCGTCGGCGCAGGTACGGTTCTCGATGCAGCTTCCGCGCGGCTCGCGATTTTAAGCGGCGCGCAATTCATTGTTTCCCCCGGCGTTATCGAGGAGGTCGTTAAAACGGCTCATCTAAATTCGGTCGCGGTCATACCCGGCGTTGCAACGGCAACGGAAGTCATTAAAGCGTTGGAATTAGGTGTTGATTATGTAAAACTTTTCCCTGCATCCGCGGAAGCTCTGACCGCTCTTAAAGGTCCGTTCCCTAACGTCAAATTCATGCTGACGGGCGGCGTTACCGAAAACAACGCGGCTTTACTATTATCTAAGGGAGCAAGCGCGTTGGGTGCGGGTTCAAATTTAACGGCAGAGGGTGCCGACATTCGCAAATGGGTTACCCTGACTTCGAAAAACTAATGGCAAGGGTTGTAACATTCGGCGAAATTATGATGAGGCTTTCGCCTCCTTTATACACACGGTTCACGGACGCAAAGGGGTTCGAGATGAACTACGGCGGCGGCGCGGCAAACGTTGCGGTATCGCTGGCAAAATTCGGCATAAACACGGCACATATAACCAAACTTCCGAAAAACGACTTCGGCGAAGCGTGCGTAAACGAGCTGAGAGGCCGGGGAGTGGGCACCTCCGCAATCGTCCGAGGCGGCGAGCGTATGGGTATTTATTATGCCGAAAAAGGCGCGGCGCAACGCCCCGGACGCGTAATATACGACAGGAAGAACTCCTCTATCAACGAAATCAGCGTTTCGGAGCTTGACTTTGATAAAATTTTTGACGGTGCGGAGTGGTTTCACTTTACGGGGATATCACCGGCATTGTCGCAAAACGTTTTGGATGTACTGATAGCGGTTTTGAAAGAAACAAAACGGCGCGGAATAACGGTATCGTGTGACTTAAATTACCGCAAGAAGCTTTGGACAAACGAGCGGGCGGGCGAGGTTATGTCAAACCTTATGCAATACGTCACCGTTCTTATCTCAAACGAGGAGGACTGCGAAAGCGTTTTCGGACTGTACGCATCGGACAGTGACATTAATTCGGGCGGAATTTCGGTGGACGGGTACAAGTCGCTTGCGCTTTTATTAATGAAAGCGTTCCCCTCAATAAAATCTACGGCGTTCACTCTTAGGCGGAGCTACACCGCAAGCTGGAACGGCTGGGGAGGGCTTTTTGTCGATGCGGACGGCGAATATCAGTCAAGATACTACGATATCAGCGTGATTGTGGACAGAATGGGCGGCGGCGATGCGTTCGCGGCAGGTCTGATTTACGGGTTATTAAGCGGCAACGGAGGGCAATACGCCGTTGAATTCGCGGCGGCGGCATCGTGCTTAAAGCACACCGTTCAAGGTGATTTCAACAATGTGACCGCTATGGAAGTTGAAACGCTTATATCCGGCGGCGGTTCGGGGAGGGTCGTTCGGTAATGAACGCGGGTATTTCGAAAATTGAAAGCGAAATCCTCAAAACAAAAAACGCCCGCGCGGTTTATGATTGCATCGAAAGCTTGCCGATTATCGACTACCATTGCCACCTTGACCCCAAAGAAATTTATGAAAACAAGCCCTATAACGATTTGTGGGAGTTGTGGCTGAAAGGCGACCACTACAAATGGCGGTTGCTCGGCGCGCAAGGCGTTCAAGCCGTAAGCTTTGCCGAAAAAGAGGCGCAAACTATAGCATTTATAGAAAAACTCCGTTTGAACTTAGGCTCGCCCTTGCGCGCATGGGCGCGGCTTGAATTAGCCTTTTTCTTTGACGGTTTGGGCGTTAGTGACCCGTTAACCGAACTTTCGCCCTTGCAGATTTGGACAAAAGCAAACGCATTTATTAAAGAAAAAAAATTGTCGCCGCGCGCTTTGATTAACGCATCAAATGTAAAATACATAGCGACAACCGACGACCCCTCAAGCGATTTACGCTACCACAAGTTACTGCAAGACGAAAACTTGGGTTTTACGGTTGCGCCGTCGTTTCGGGTTGACGGGCTTATTAAAAGTAAAGCCGCGGATTACGGGGCGAAAATGGACTTCTTCAAAGAAAACGGTTGCCGCTTTTTCGATGTCGGCGCGCAAGGCTTCCCGAATGAGGAAAGTTTGGTGTATTCCGCAAACCTTATTACCGCCGCCGCCGAGAGGGGGTTTGTCATACAGTTGCATTTAGGGGCAATCCGCAATGCAAACGATGCATTGTTTGCAAAATACGGCGCGGATTTGGGCTGTGATACCGTAGATACGGCGTTAGATATTTCAGCGTTGAACAAATTATTAAATCTAATTACCGTTAAAAACAATCCGAAAACCATAATTTATTTGCTTAATCCCGCGTATTACTACCCTGTAATCACGCTTGCCGACGCATTCAAAAATGTGAGTGTCGGCGTGCCGTGGTGGTTTAACGATCACAAACGAGGCATAGAGCAGTATTTTGAGGTCATTTCGGAGTTGTCAGACATTACAAAAGTGCCCGGTATGCTTACCGACAGCCGTAGTTTTTTATCCTATACAAGACATCATTATTTCCGTATGCTCTTGGCAAATTACCTCGGGCAATTTGAAGATTTGGACTCCGCAATAATAGTTGCGAAGAAACTTAGCTATGAAAATATGTTTTCGTTGGTACGGTGAAAACGACCGTGTAACGCTCGATAATATAAGGCAAATACCCGTCATAGACGGCGTTGTAAGCGCGGTTTACGATGTTCCCGTCGGGGAGATTTGGAGCGACGACAGTATCGCGAAGCTTGTTTCGCAGGCACAAGCAAAAGGGCTGAATTTTGAGGTTGTGGAGAGTGTGCCGGTGCATGAGGACATCAAGTTAGGGTTGCCTTCCGCAAAAAAATACATCGAAAACTATAAAGAAAATATACGTCGGCTTGCAAAATACGGTATTAAATGTATTTGCTACAACTTTATGCC
>JAISKW010000066.1 GCA_031260775.1 Christensenellaceae bacterium | reverse complement strand
AATTTTCGCGCTGATTACTTACCCCGTAGTTCTTATAACGGGTAAAAGCTTCGGCTTAACCGTTGCGTTTTTTGTGGTTGCCGTGTGCGCCGCGACGTTTTTCTGCGCCGTACCCTACGTTATGGCTAACGCAAAAAAGAAAAAGCGCGAGGAAGAACGCGCCGCCGCTAATAGCGGGTACTTTTTCGAGGACGTTATCCCCGAGGCAAAAAAGACAAAACAAATACCGCAGGACAAGGCTCCGCACGATAAGTTTGTTGATTTTCCGAAAGACACAGCGAATGACACGCACGACACTGAAAACAAGCCTTTCACTAATAAGGAATCCAATTGGCTAACGCTGCTCGGCGAAAACGAACGCCGTGCAAAGGCCGTTCGCGAACAGGAATTCAAGGAGGACGGGGAGGAAGAATCCGTTCCGTTCGATACTTCAACGGTCGTGAAAAAAAGCGAGATTTTCATAAATAGTTCCGAAAAAGACCCGGCTTATCAAGAGCGCGCAAAGAAAGCTACGATATTTGCGCGGCGTAAACCGCTCAGCGGATATCAGGACGATACCGCCGAAACGGGTAAACCCGTGCCGGAATTTGCAAAGAAATTCGGTTTCGGCAAAAACACCGCCCCCGTACCCGCCGAGCAAACCCCTTTCAAAAACGGCGGTTTTGTTGACACAGACGACGATGACGGGGAATTTACCCGCATAGAATTCGATAATTCCGACGACGAAGAATATTCGCAAATTGAAGAGGAGTCGGAGCCTGTCAAAAAAGGTTACGGCTATGCGTCCAATCCGTTGAAGCCGTTTGGACTGAACGCAAGGCGCGAAGACGCCGCCCCGGCACGCTTTGTGAAGAAAACCGGCTCGGGCTATAATGCGCCGCCCATCGGACTTTTGACGGCATACCCTTCCGACACGCACTCTCTGCCCGAGGATTACATCGAGGTTAAGGGCAAAATTGAGGTGCGTTTAATCGAAAACGGCACGCCGGGCACGGTTAATTCCTGCACAAAAGGTCCGTCCGTTTCACGCTACGAGGTGAAACTCGATAACGACGGCGACACACCCAAGATGCGCAATCTCGAATTGCCGCTAAAGACGTCTTTGAGTGCCCGTTCTATCACTATTGAAGCCCCAATCTCCGGTAAAGATACAATCGGGTTCACGCTGCCGAACAAGGAAATTGCGATTGTAGGCTTCAGGACTATGGTTGAATCGCCCGACTTTTGGAAGAGCGGCGACGACGAACTATCCTTTGCAATGGGCAAGGATTTAGACAACAAGCCGCGCTACGGCACGCTTGTAAAGCTTTCGCACCTCTTGATTGCGGGCGCAACAAACTCCGGGAAAAGCACGCTTGCGCATTGCATTTTGCAAAGTCTTTTATATCGCTACTCTCCCGAGGACTTTAAGCTTGTTATTATCGACAAAAAGCGTATTTCTTACATCGCTTACGCCAATTTGCCGCATATGCTCGTTAAAAACCCGATTTTTAAGATTGAGGAAATCAGCAAGATTCTTGATTACCTTTCAAAGGAAATCGATAACCGCAACTCAACTTTCGGCGAATACGGCGCGGTTGACCTCATAGATTATAATAAAAAAGCAAAGAAAAGCGGCGGCACAATCAAAAAAATTCCGCGCATTATTGTGTTTATCGACGAGTTAAACGACCTTATGATTGAGGCAAAACGCATCACAGAGGACTATTTGGCGCGCTTTGCGCTGCTCGGCAGAAGCGCGGGCATTCATATGTTAATCGCAACGCAGCACCCCTCCAAGGACTGCATTTCGTCAAAAATTATTTCCAACATCCCCGGACGTATCGCTCTGCGCGTATCTGACCATAACGAAAGCCGTTTGATTATCCCGTCGAGCGACGCTAAGGACTTGCTCGGATACGGCGATATGCTGTTCCTAAACCCGTTTGCCGACGAAAAGCTTTCGCGCATACAGGCGGCTTATGTTACGGACGATGAAATACGCTCCATTACCGACTACATCAAAGATAATAATAAAGCCGGCTTCGATATGAACATTGAGGCGGCGATTTCCGCCCCCGCACAGGACGAACTGCCGCGCGAAAGAGAAAAGGAAACTGTCGTAAAAAAGGAAATACGCGAAGAGGTCAAAGCCCTAAACCGTGAGGACGATTCACTAGCACGCGGAATTAACGACCCGGCTCTGCGTGCCGTGTTACAGTCGTTTATCGTAACGGGCAAAGGGAGCGTTGCCGTTGCGCAGACAAAGGTTCGCATAAACCAAAAAAGGGCAACCGACATCGTAAACGCACTCGAGGCGGGCGACTACATCACAAGGAACGACGGCGGAAACACCTACCGTGTTAACATCTCGATGCAACAATTCGCAAAGGACTTCCCGGACGAATAGCCCGGCACCCCATAAGGACTTCCCGGACGAATAGTCCGGCACCCCGTAAGGACTTCCCGGACGAATAGCCCGGCATCCCATACCGCGAAATCGGAATTTTACGAATGAAATACACAATCGACGGCGACAAAATTTTTATTCCCGAAACGGAGGATTTTTGCCCTGCCCAAATTTTGGAGTGCGGTCAGGTGTTCCGCTACTCCCGCGGCGACGACGGTCATTACAGCGTAAACGCCGCTGACAAAAGATGCGAAATTGTTGTTGAAAAACCAAATGAAAATTCTCAAAACATCTTATTGAATCCACTTTTCGGCAATGTTACAATTTATTCAAAAGAGTGTGAATTCTTTCGAAAATACTTCGATTTGGATACCGATTATTCGATAATCAAAAAAAAGTTGAACGAAAACGCCGCATTAAAAGAGGCGGTAGAATTCGGTAAAGGCATAAGGATTTTAAGACAGGACAGGTTCGAAACAATCATTTCGTTCATCATCTCCGCAAACAATAACATTAAGCGCATTCAAAAAATTATCGAGGGCTTGTGTTCGGGTTTAGGAGAGGATAAGAACGGGTACTTTGCTTTTCCTACGGTTGAGAAACTCGCCGCTCAAAGCGTTGAGTACTACCGTAGCCGCGGCTTAGGGTACCGTGCGGAGTACGTCTTGAAAACGGCACGCGCCGTAGCCGGCGGATTCGACCTTGACTTAAGCGGATTAAACTCCGCCGAGGCACGTAAATATATTTCGAAACTTTCGGGCGTAGGCCCAAAGGTTGCGGACTGTATATTATTGTTCGGGTACGGCATAACCGACGTTTTCCCGACCGACGTTTGGATTGAAAGGGTGTACGGAGATTTGTTCGGAGACGGTATCAATTTGACACGGCTTGAGAAATCGAAGAGGTTGACGGACGGATTTAAGGAACTCTCGGGCTACGCTCAGCAGTATCTGTTTTACGCTAAGCGGAGCGGGAAATGATTTATACGAAAATCGCGAAAAATCGAGTTAGGGGTACTAAAAGTGCGAAATAATATGCATTTGACAAATGATTGATTGTAAAATAGCATTGAGAATATAAGAATTTAAGCGGGCTTTCAGTAGGTTTACCGACTGAAAAATTGCTTTTAATAATATGAATAAACCAAAAATCATAGTATCGGCGGACTTGGGAAGTCTGAAAATCACCTGCGACGGGTTTCGTGGCCTTGTTAAGGAGATTGAAAAAAAGTACGAAGTTGTTGCGTGCAAATTCTACAGCTACGTAGCTAAAAGGAACCGCGACTACAACGAGTACATCGCCGCTTACGGTTTCAACACGGAGCTTCCTTCGGTTTCGAAAAGAAGAAACAAGTTAGACACGAGGCAGGTAATCGACCTTGCTAACATCGCGGAAACGAGCAGAATCGAAGCGGTGGCGATTATTTCGGGCGAGGGCGATATTCTTCCCGTAATCAACCTCTTAAAAACCAAAGGCATCGATGTTTACAACGTAAACGTAGCCGAGGCGAAAGAGTTCTATAAAGACCAATATACGGGTTTTATCGAAGTTCCGGGCGAAGCACTCCGCGAAGGATACACCGCTCCCGCGACAAAGCAACGCGCACCCAAAGAGTTAAAGCCTATCGGCGCGCCGAAGCCCGCAGCAGCCCCCGCTGCAGCCGCTGCACCTGCCGGCCCGAACCCGCATATCCAAGACGTAAAGGATATCCTCGCGAAATACCGCAAGTAGTCCTTTCGGGATTCGTTCAAGACACAAAAGATACCGCGCAAATCGGTGCGTAATTGCTTATGGCATTGCGTTTTGTATTTGTCGAACAAATTGCAACCGCCCGTCGGGCTATACCCCGGGCGGATTGTTTGAACTAAATTATCCTTGGTAATCAGCTTGTTTAATTAGTTAAGCCGCTCTGTTTCGAGCGGCTTGAACAGCTTCATTCACGTCAAAAGAGATGTCGTCAACTGCCAATATTCCGCCGATATAACGTTTATTCAAATGTTCTACCGTTATTATACTCAAAATGTTTAGAGGGTGTTTTTACAATAAATCATTTTACAATGCAAAACAAATGTGATAAAGCGGCAGTAGCTAATGATTAAACCGTTAAGTTCTTGACGGAGAAACTCAAATCTGCAAAAGCGAAAGCGGAGAAAA
>JAISKW010000152.1 GCA_031260775.1 Christensenellaceae bacterium | reverse complement strand
CGGCGACGGAATTTCGCTGCAGTCGTGTAAAAACATTACCGTAAAAAATTCGTTCGTGCGTTCGTGGGATGACAGCTTAGTCGTTAAGAACTATCCGCGCGGTGAAAATCATAATGTGCAAGGTTCAACCGAAAATATTTTGTTCGAAAATTGCATTGTTTGGACTGACTTGGCGCAGTCAATGGAAATCGGATACGAGTGCGTGGGCGAAACTTTAACGAATGTCACATTCAAAAATATCACGGTTGTACACGCGCTGCACAAGCCGGTAATCAGTATCCATAACGCGCACAATGCGCAAATCACTAACATATTATACGACGGTATCACAATAGAGGATGCCTCAATGGGCGGCGGCGATGCCGGCACTAATCGGCAATTAATCGATATTACGGTTGCGTACAGCGGTACTTGGTCGGACCAAAACCACTTGCTCGCAACAAACCCCGACGGCAGTAGAAAATACGTCGAATTGGGCGGCGTGGACGGCGTTACGATTAAAAATGTGACCGTACTTTCGGGCGGCAATAACTTATCGCTTCGGTTTATGGGTTCGGTAGATACCCGTGCGGGTTTCGGAAACAGCGTGCATTACGTTAAGAATGTAACAATTGAGAATTTGGTAATAAAGGGCGTAAAAATCACAAGCGGCTATGAATTTATTACAAAAACTTATGCTACGGGCATTGTTATTAAATAATATCTTAGCGGAATTTTGGTATCTATTGCAGAATCGCGGTATTTTATGCCATATTGCGGTATTCTAAAATTAATGTTAGACGGGGGAATATGAGAAAAAATAAATTTCAAAAATTATTGTTTATAGCTCTCACGGCGTTCATTGCATTCTGCTTAACGGTTGCGCTTGTCGCTTGCGCAAAGGGTAATGACGATGACGATACTGACGGAAATACCGACGGCACGGTAGACGAAATTCCTGCGGACGAATATGCTCCCGAGGGGGTTGTCACCACAACAAAACTTGTTACTTATGACGGCCCGAACCTCTTAACAACGTCGGCAAAGGTCGGTGTTAAGGTAGATAACACGGACTTGTTTGTGTACGAAACGCGCGTTAATCACTCAAGAACGTTCTCATACGGCTATACCTTGACAAAAACCCCGCTCGTTATTTTCGATTTCGAGGGCAAGGTTACGGTTGAGGTTGAGGTCAAAGGGAAAACCGCCGTCACGGGAGTTACGGTTTCGCCGAGAAGTTACGGAATCGAGCCTAAAACCACGGGCAATATTATATCTTTTGATTTAAGTTATACCGATAACTATACATTAGAATTTGCAACCGATACCGAGCCCGACGCGTACAAAAACGCCGTTCATATTTTCGCAAGCGAAATTGAAAAAGACCCTATTGACTCCGAAAACCTCCCCGAAAACACCGTATATATCGGGCCGGGTGTGTACGAAGCCGGCGCGCTTCCTATCCCCGACGGCGGCACGCTGTATTTGGCCGGCGGCGCGTACGTTTACGGACAAGTCCGCACGGAACTGCTTGATAATGTAACGATAAGAGGGCGCGGCATAATCAGCGGCGAAATTTACGAAAGGACAAAGGCTGCGGAATACACCCTCCCCTTCGAACTCCGAAACGGTAAAAACTTGACAATCGAGGGCATTACGATTTTAGACCCTGCAGGTTGGGCAATTACGCTCTATAAGTGCGACGGCGTCACTATTAATAATGTAAAAATCATTACGGCAAGAGCGAACGGCGACGGAATTTCGGTACAGTCGTGCAGTAATGTGACCGTAAACAAAGGGTTTGTCCGCACATGGGACGACAGCTTGGTTGTAAAAAATACCGACAGAGGTATAACCGATAATATCGTATTTGACGGCACGGTTGTTTGGACGGATTTGGCGCAGTCGTGCGAGGTCGGGTTTGAAACGAACGGCGCGACGATGAACAATATTACGTTCAAAAACATCACAATTCTGCACGCATTTCATAAGGCGGCTTTGAGCATACACAACTCTGACGATGCGGTAATAACCAATGTCAATTACACGAACATAACTATAGAGGATGCCGCGCAAGTCGGCGATTATGCGAACACAACGGAGGACGATTTCCTTTTGGATATAACAATTGCCTACAGCGAGGAGTGGACAAAATCGGGCGGCAACCGCGGCTCGGTTAGGGATGTGACATTTGCGAACATCACCGTATTAAAGTTAAAGGAAGGTATTCATTCGCGCTTTGCCGGTGAAAGCTCAACCGCGCAGGTCAACGGCGTAAGTATAAGTAACCTTATTATCGAGGGCACGGCGGTTTCGAACGCGGCGGCGTTAAACCTCGCGCTAAACGACAATGTAAAAGGAGTGGTTGTTTCGACCGGCGATGCGAATGCGGCGGGAGCGGTGCGCAAAGACGCTTATGTTTTAGAGCTTGCTGACGATACCGTTGCAAAAACCGTTGTCGCCTCGCCTATTCAAAACGGCGTTGAAGTTCCGTCATTTGCTATTTTGAACGTTTCGGAAAGTTATATGGGCGTCGCGCTTGACTTATCGACGGCAACAAAGCGTATTGTACACGGCTACGGCACGACTAACGGCAACACCGTTTACGAGGAGGATGCCCCCGTTACGGCAACGGGAAGCAGTATAGATAACTTGTTCGATATCGCAAACGGGCAATCGGATAAGTCCACAAGCTGGGCAAGCGCGGATTGGAAACGCGACAAAACGAACGAGTTTTACGCATTGGAAATAGATTTCGGTGCGGCGGTTCAAACGGGAATAATAAGAATTTATATGCCCGAGGGATACCCGTATATCAGCGCGTACAATGTTCGCGTATTCACAAGGAACGACTCGAACGCGAACTGGCTCGCAAAAACGCTCGATTCGAATTCGTACAAAGCAACCCCGGCAACCGGCAATTACTTCGACGTTAAAATCCCGGGGTTCAATTCAAGCCAAATTCAGTTGCGCTTTTACAGGGTTGACGGGCTTTACGCGCAATCGTTTGCTGCAATCGGGGCGGTTTCGTTCTATCCTATAAGCCTTTCGACAAACAAGGCGATATTGGATTCCTCGGCGTATGCCGACGTGTATCAACCCTCGTTTTTGATTGACGGCAACGACAAAACATATTGGGAGGCGGCTACTAAAAACGCCTACGCTATTGTGGATTTAGGCGCGCAATACACGGTCAACGTAATTAATCTGCACTTGCCGCCGCTTTTGACTTGGGAGCCCCGAAATGAGAACTTTGAGATACTAATCAGCCTTGATAATGTAAATTACACCGAACTTGTCGCGCGCGGAAATTATCTTTTTGACCCCATGACCGGCAACTTCGTATCGTTCGATTTCAGAGATGCGCCCGCGCAAAGCAGGTACATCAAAATTGTTTGGTACGAAAACACATCTCTCGGCGGCTACGGCGCGCAATTATCCGAAATACTCGTCTACGGAGAATAGAAATTAATACCGTGAATAAACACGGAAAAAAATTAAATATTGGAGGTTTATGAAAACAAAAATAAAAACTTACTCGGGTCGCATGGTTGCAATATTCATTGCAATGTTATTTGCGGCGGTGTTGGCGATAGCGAGCTTAGGCAAGATTGCAAAAGCGGACTCACCGACAAATGACAGGGCGTTTAACTCCGATTACGACCGTCTTTTCGAAGATTTCGATAAGACGGACGATGATTTGGCGGATACGACGTACAGTACGGGAAGCGTGGGTGAAAAATCCTACCTTTCGGTAACGCTTCCTAAAGCCGATACCGGCGCGCCTATTTATAAGCAAGGAGGCATTTTCGGCATTCCCGACACGCTGTACATAACAATGCGCGGCACGGCGGATTTAGATGATATTTTACTTCTCGTATCCCCCGCCGACGCAACTCCCGATTATCAGTTAGCATTTTCCGACTTATTAGACACGGTCGGCGACAATCTTCCCGCTTTAACGGGCGATTGGCAAACCTACGAAATCAGTTTTTCCGAAACCTACGACGGAATTACCTATGACGGAACGGCAGTACCCGTTATCGGTACGGAGGTACAGAGGTTACACATTATTTCCACTGCGGGCGCAAGCGGCATTGTGGAAATTGCGGACATTAAATTTACGACCGTTGAGCAACCCCTCGGCTACTATGCAACGCAATTCTTGGGCAGCGACGATGTGCAAGATGCGGCAAAGGCGGCAAGCAATATCACCGTTTATTGGGCGGGCAGCGGCGGCAGAATCGTAAAGAGAGTCGTTTCAATCGGAGAGGACGAGATTCTCGCCGTAATGAATACAGATATTCCCTCGGGAGCGTACCAATATGTATATATCGATGCAGACGATACGACTGATATTTCGGTTATGTTTAAGGCAGTCGGCAGCGAAGATGCAAGCGCGGCCTTTGCGTTAGCCGGCGAAAATTATGCTGAGTTGCCTTATGAAATTGACGGTATTCTCATTTCCAATGACGGCACAACCGACGTTAAAATCAACAAAATTTTCTTTACAAGCTTCGAAACTTCAACCCCCGC
>JAISKW010000044.1 GCA_031260775.1 Christensenellaceae bacterium | reverse complement strand
CTTGAGGGTCGCGTTGCCGTAATTTTGGACGGCACGCCCCATGTTTTGACGATTCCGGAACTCTTTATCGAAAATATCCACACAGCCGAAGACTACTACAACCGCCCTTACGCCGGCACAATGATTAGGGTTTTCCGCATTTTTGCGTTCATAATAAGCATACTCTTACCCGGCGCGGCGGTTGCTATTGTGAACCATTCGCCGGAATTACTGCCGACCGACTTTCTCATAAACCTTCTCGCTTCGGAAGAACGGACGCCGTTTCCGTTCGGTTTAGAAATACTTTTGATGATGTTTCTATTAATGGTACTTCGAGAGAGCGGAACAAGGCTGCCGAAGGCAATTGGCTCGGCGGTTTCCATTGTCGGCGCACTAATCATTGGAGACGCGGCGATTGCCGCCGGCATTGTCGGCGCGCAGTCGGTAATACTAATTGCCTTGGCGGCGGTATGCAGCTACCTCGTGCCGAATCTTGCGGAGGTATCCTTGATTTACCGCTTCTCATTTGTCTTTCTCGGACTGTTTTTCGGACTGCTCGGCTTGGGTGCTGGCATCGTTTTCTTTTACGCGCAAATGGCTTCGCAAACCTCCTTCGGCGTGCCCCTTAGCGGTCTGTTTAAGAAAAGCGATTACGCCGATACCTTAATCCGCTTTCCCTTGAAAAAGCTTAAATTCCGTCCGTCCGCTATAGCTCACCGAAACATAAAGCGCAGCGCAATGTGAACAATATTGCAATTATGTTAGAATGTTTATCATACGATGCGGACAATAAGTTTAATTCTGTCACCCTGCGACTTCGCGCAGAATGACGACTCAATCGCACGTTTCCTTATCATATGATTACAAACGGAGAAATTCTTGATATTCTGTCGGCATTTGCCGTTAAAGGCGAGGTAAAATTGCTGTTACCTTGCGGAAACGGTCACATCAACGATACCTATAAACTGGATTTAACTGACGGCAGGCAGTTCATTCTGCAACGGATTAACGATAAAGTTTTCCCAAACGTTGAGGGTTTAATGCAAAATATTGCGTCCGTCACTAAATATATGGCGGCGCAAAAAGCGGAGAGTTTTGAGGTTTTGCATTTCTACACCGACAATGACGGCAAGGCGTTTACGAAAACCGAAAGCGGATTCTTCCGTATGTACGACTATGTCGACAATGTAATTTCAGTTGAAACAGCACCCACGGAGGAGCAATTAAAGATTTCCGGTGTCGGGTTCGGAAAGTTCCAAAAAATCCTATCAGGGTTCCCGGCAAGTGAACTTTCGGATACCATTCCCGATTTTCATAACACATATAAAAGATTGCAAAATCTCATTGCCGCGGCGCAAGCGGACAAGTTTGACCGTCTAAAATTTGTTAAAAAAGAATGTGAATTTTTCTTAGACCGTGCCCGTTATGCCGAGTTCGTAATAACAAAGGACGGCGAGAACCTGTTCCCTTTGAGGGTCACCCACAACGACACAAAGCTTAACAACATTTTAATAGACCCGAAAACTAATACGCCCCGTGCGGTTATCGATTTAGACACCGTTATGCGCGGCAGCGTGCTGTACGACTTCGGCGACAGTATCCGTTTCGGCGCAAACACCGCCGCCGAGGATGAGCGCGATTTAGACAAGGTGCAATTTTCTCTCCCGCATTTCCGCGCGTTCACAGAGGGCTTTTTAGGCGAAGTTAAGGACGCGCTCACGCAAAAGGAAATCGAATCACTCTCATTCGGCGCAATCTTAATGACCTACGAGTGCGGCGCAAGGTTTTTAACCGACTACTTAAACGGCGATACCTATTTCAAAACCCACCGTCCCGGGCACAACGTCGACCGTTGCCGCACTCAAATCAAGCTCGTTAAGGAAATGGAGGCGAATATTGCCGAAATGACAAAGATTGCCTGTTCGATTTAAGCGGTTTTCGTCTTTCTCATTTTTACAAACCCCGAAACGTCAATTGAATTTGTGCCGATAGTGAACGCGGCATAAGCGATAACGATAACAATCCCGACAATAACCGTTGTCAAAATCTGCGGACTGCCGCCCGTTTCGAGCGCGCCTTTTATTGATTTACCTATGTATCCCGTCAAAATTACGCTGATGGGCACAAACAGCATTTTCGGAATGAAATCGTATTGTAGGTCGGCTTTTTTGCTTAAAACGTATAAATTAATTACCGCCCCGACCGATAAGGACAGGAAGTTTGCCGCGGCAACTGCGTAAACGCCTATATGCGGCGTCAAAAACCAAATTGCTGCGACACTCACAAGCGAGCTTACAATGAAAGAAAAAAACGCCTCTTTTTCCTCGCCGATTCCGTTCAAAATGCTTGTTGTGAGCTGCGATATAGGCATAATCAGCAAAAACCATGCCGCGACGGTCAAGTACTCGCCGCTTGCTGTGTCGTTGAATAAAATCTGCGTTAAGTCTTTGCCGAGCAGCGTATAGACCGCCGTGAACAATCCCGAGCAGATAACCGAAAAGATTATTGCGGAGTTAAGCCGTTTTGAGATTAACGCCGTGTTTTTACTCGCCCCCGCCTCCGAAATTTCGGGCACAAGAACAACGGCAAGCGAGCCGATAATTGCGTTCGGCGCGAACAAAAGCGGAGCCGCCATACCGGCAACCCGTCCGAATTGCTGCGTCGCCTCGCCTTGAGTTAAGCCATACTCCATTAATTTTATCGGGAAGATAAACGCTATAAGCGTACCCAACAAACTGCCGCAAATTTTGACGGCGGTTACCGGGAGCGAGGGCTTCAAAATTTTCTTGAGTGACGAGGGCTTTGCAAACTTTCCGCCGCTTTTTAGGAAAATTACAAGCAAAATCACCGCGACAACCGCATCGGAAACGGTGAATGCAAGCGCAAGTCCGGTTTCACCCGACACAAATCCCGTAACGCCCGATACGAAAAGAAGGGTAAAAATCACCCTTAAAATTTCCTCCATTAACTCCGTTGACGAAAATGCGGTGAACTTTTTTGTGCCCCAAAACCACGCGCGGATTACTCCGTACCCGGCGGTCGTAATTAACGCGGGGAGCATCAGCATAAACAGCGGCACGGCGCGGGTATCCGATACGATATACCCAAGAAGCGGCTTCGCAAGTACGAGTATACCGCACGACACTACCGCAACGACAACGCCGATAAGAAGCGTAGCGGTAAAAAGCGGAAAGTCCGCGCCGCCGCTCAGGGCGCGGTTTTCGGAAAGTTTACGGGATAATACTGTGGAAAGTCCGCTTGACGAGAACGCCGCGAATAGGAAGAACAGCGACAAAGCCATTTGGTACAGCCCTAACGCCTCCGCGCCGAGCGTCCGCGATAAATATATTTTGAAAACAAACGAAACCGCACGGGTCAAAACAGCGAAAATTGAAACCTGCATTGTGGCAAGCGCGATAGTTTTGCCGCGCCCCGGGCTTTTCCGCGGCTTAATCAATGGACGAAAGGACATACGATATTTTATGCTTTCGTTTTTTCCTTAAGAATTAAAGACTTATAATTATTTAAGTGGACAGACGGATTTTTGAAGAAAAGTTAAAGGACTACTCCTTAGCC
>JAISKW010000164.1 GCA_031260775.1 Christensenellaceae bacterium | reverse complement strand
TATGTAAGAATATCTTGCTTTCTTGTATCGGCGAGTTTTTTTGCAAGCGTGTGCGAGAGGGCTATTGCGAGGGGCATATATTCGGGAGTTTCGTCGTTTGCATACCCGAACATCAAGCCTTGGTCACCCGCACCCTGTAAATCGAGAGGGTCAACGTCGCCGTTTTGCGCCTCGTACGAGGTGTTTACGCCGAGCGCGATATCGGGCGATTGCTTGTCTAACGCGACAAATACCGCGCAAGAATGTCCGTCAAAACAGTACTCGGGGCGGTCATAGCCCGCGCTTAAAACCGCCGAACGTGCGACGTCGTTAACGTCGATTGCCGCAGTTGATGTAATTTCACCGGCAACCGTGATAAATCCGTTGCCAGCAAACGTTTCGCAAGCAACCCGAGCGTTCGGGTCTTTTGCCAAATAGGCGTCTAAAATGCTGTCGCTGACTCTGTCCGCAAGTTTGTCCGGATGCCCTTCCGTAACGCTTTCCGATGTGAATAACCTTTTCATATTAGTTAAATATAATGATAATATTATATTACAGTTTACGCAGTATAGAAAAGTGGACTTATTCGATTCATTAAATAGAGATTCCAAATCCGTACCGCTTGCCGAGCGCATGCGCCCGAATAATTTAGCGGACTTCATCGGACAAACGCACCTCATAAGTAAGGGGAGTTTGCTTTCCCGTGCAATCGATGCGGACAGGCTTGGAAGTTGCATATTTTGGGGCCCGCCCGGCACGGGCAAAACCACCTTATCGCATGTGATTGCCGTGCAAACTAAGGGGCATTACGAAAAGCTGAACGCCGTTTCGAGCGGAGTTGCAAATGCTAAGGAAATTATTGAAGCCGCCGAACACCGTTTGAAAACGCAAGGCATAAAAACCTATCTGTTTTTGGACGAATGCCACCGCTGGAGTAAAGCGCAAAGCGATTGTATCCTCTCCGCAATGGAAAAGGGCGACATCGTTTTTATCGGTAGCACCACCGAAAACCCTTATGTTTCGATGACTCGTGCAATAATTTCACGCGTTCGCGTATTCGAATTCAAACCGCTTGCCGCGGAAGAAATTGTAAAAGGGCTTAAGCGCGCAGTGCAAATTGACGCCGATTTGAAGGACTACAACCCGGTAGTTACCGACGATGCTTATGCTCATTTTGCGCGCGCCGCACGGGGAGACGTCCGCACCGCGCTGAATTCGTTGGAGCTTGCTATTATTACCTCGCCGCCCTCCCCCGACGGGAAAACGCATATTACAAAAAAAGAAGCCGCCGAAGCAACCGGCACAAACGCTCTTTGTGTTAATGCGGATATTTACTACGACGTCATTTCGGCGTACTGCAAATCGCTTAGAGGCAGCGATGCAAACGCCGCAATTTATTACGCAATGCGGCTGATTGAGTCGGGCTGTGACCCCTTACTTTTGTTCCGCCGCTTGATTGTTCACTCCGCCGAGGATGTGGGTGTAGCCGATGCGAACGCGCTTGTTGTCGCGACATCCGCACTTACGGCATTTGAGCATATCGGGCTACCGGAAGGGCTTATTCCGCTTACCGAAGCCATAATTTACGTTTGCAACGCGCCGAAATCGAACTCCGTGGTAATTGCGCTCGACGCGGCTAAAGAGACTGCGAAAACGCCCGACGATGAGGGCATACCGAACTACTTGCGCGACCAAACCTATAGGGTTGAAAAGGATAAAAACTATAAATATCCGCACGATTTCGGGGGGTATGTAAAACAACAATATCTGCCCGATAAATACAAGGACTCGCAATTTTATATCCCTCTCGGCTACGGAGAGGATAAAGGACGGCGGCAACTCCCGGATTCGGAGGGGAAAAAGTGAGAGGGCTTTTAATCGATTCAACCCGTCCGGTGTTCACGGCGGCGTTAATTACGGATACGGAGTGTTTTGCAAGCAATCCCGACGCAGGAAATAAACGGCATACCGCGGTAATTTTGCCGACAATCGATGCGCTACTGAAAACTCACGGTATAGACGGGATTTCGGAACTTGACTTTTGCGCAGGGGTAACCGGCCCGGGTTCGTTTACGGGAATCAGAGTAGGGCTTGCAATGTTAAATGCCTTCCATGCGGCGACGGGCGTAAATTTAATAGGAATAACCGCGCTCGAAGCGGCGGCGTTTGAAAAGGACAATTGCGTTGCGTACCTGCCGCAAGCGGGCAAGGATGCGTACAGCTTAATTAAAAAAGGTGATTCGCAAGAATATACTTCGCTGTACGATGACGGCATAAACGCATTGAACTTAGAAAAAATCGAAGTCTGCGCCGAAAAACTTGCAAATATGGACGAAACCGCACGTTTGCTAAGGCAAAAATTTTCAGAAAACAAATTCGATTATCCGCTTGCACCGTTTTATATCAAGCCCTCCTCCGCGGATAAATTGTTGCTTATTTAGAATTGCCATAGTCATCGCTAACGGGGTGCGTCGGTCATAAAAATTTTATATTGTTTTTTTCTATCCGATTGCTATCTTATTAGATTTCGCTTACCGTGTTGTCGGTCAAAATCAAGACGTCATTGCTTATACTTAATGTGGTATAATTTTCCTATAGGGGGAAACGAATGAATTTACGGGAAATTGAGGACCTAATACAGTATCCTACGGGGCTTTGCTCCGAGGCTATTGAGGCGTTAGCCGAATACGCGGGTGTCGGTTTGTTTAATATGAACGTCAGGACCGGCGAAATATCGTTAAACCGCAATATTTGTCACCTCACGGGCTACGAGCCGGGCGACGTTCCCCACGACAGCAACTCACGCGAAAACCTTACCTTCGTCGACGACCGCAAAATGGTGCGCGAAAGTATGGAAAAAATGATGCGCGGCGAAATCGACCGCTACAGCATCGAGTACCGTATGGTTCGCCGTGACCACAGTATGGTTTCCGTGTCCGAAACGGCTATCGTCTACGAGCGTGACGAAAACGGCGTGCCGGTGCGCATCGCCGCGCTTGCAACCGACCTTACCCGTCTGCGTTGGGCGGAGGAAAAAGCCCGTGTAATGGAGCAGGAAAACCGTACGCTTGCCAAACGCCGCGCCGAAACCGACTTAGCCGACCAAAACCGCTTGTTGCGTGCCGCAAACCGCGCCGCACAAATGATTATCGGAGGCTTCCACCAATCTTATGAGGTCACATTAAGACAGTCCTTGCAGATAATGGGCGAAAGCCTCGGCGCGGACAGGGCTTATATATGGCGCAACTATGTCGCCCCGGACGGCGACGTTCAATGCTTTTTGCGTTCTATGTGGGATAACAGTTCGGCAATCCCCGCCGTTCCTCCCGAAACACGCGTTTCTTACGACACAATTTTCCCGCGTTGGGGCGCAATATTAAACGAAACCGCCTTCTTTGTTGATAAAACAAAAAATATGCACCCTGCATTCAAGAAAATT
>JAISKW010000075.1 GCA_031260775.1 Christensenellaceae bacterium | reverse complement strand
CGCCGCTCGAAAAAATGCCAAAATTCGCCGAAAAAAAGGACGTCGTTCATAGCCGTGCGACGTGGAATTTGGGCTTAGGCACAGGATTTAAGTACGATAGATACAAAAATACACCGTATATGGAGTGCGAATATTCGCATGCTATGGGCAATTCCCTCGGCAATTTCGCCGATTATTGGGATATTTGGAAAAAACACGACATTTTCGCCGGCGGTTTTATATGGGATTTTGCCGACCAAACCATAAAATTCAACAACAACGGCGTTACCGAATGGCGGTACGGCGGTGATTTCGGCGATATGCCGAACGACGGGATTTTCTCGTGCAACGGAATCTTCAGAGGCGACAGAGAACCGCAACCCTCCGCGTATGAGGTGCGTAAGGTCTACCAAAAAATAGACTTTGTCGCCGCTCAAGGCAGATTTTTAGTTAAAAACCTCTACAATTTTACCGATTTAAGCAAATTTAAGTTTACCGCCGAGCTCATTAAAAACGGCGAAACCGAAACCGTTACGGAGTTCGCAGTTGTATGCGCTCCGTTAACCGAGGTCGAAATTGACTTGCCGTTTGACGTTGTCAAAAAGGAAACGGAAGCAGAGTATTCGGTAGTCTTGTCCGCGTTTGACGGTGCGGGCGAGAGGGTGGCTTATGAGCAAATTCCGCTAAAAACCAACCCTACGGCATTGAATGAGAGCTTATTGCCGACTGTTGAAAGCCGCGACGGCGAGCAGCCCTCACGCGCCGCAATTGAGGATACCGCAAACGAAATAGTTATCGAAACGGGCATATTCACTTTTGTTTTGGATAAAACACGCGGCGCAATCGTTTCGGTCGCAAAGGACGATAAGGAGCTCTTGAACGAGCCTCTGCTGCCAAACTTTGACCGTGCGATTATCGATAACGACACGCTTAAACAAGTTGATGCGAAAATCGCAAAGCTCGTAATGGGCATAGATTATTGGAACTTTATTAAGCTTGAAGCCGGGTTAAAACCAAAAAAAATCACCGCAACACCTGCGGGGAGCGGCGCGGAAATCCGCATCGTTTGGAGCGCACCGCACTTGAGTTCTCTTGAAACCGTATACGGCTTCGCCGATAACGGCGTGGTTTCGCTCAAAATGGAGGTAACACCAAAAATCAATCTTGTACGTTACGGCTTCACGTTCGGGCTCAGGAGCGAAGACAAGGCGATTAAATTCTATGCAAAAGGCGGGTTCGAAAACCATTGTGACCGCAACACTGCCGCGATTTTGAGGGTTTACGAGGGCGTGGCGGAGGACTTCATTTACGACTATTCCCGTCCGCAAGAAAACGGCAACCATACCGAAGCCCGTTACCTGACCGTCGGCAAGGAAAACCCCGTCACTATTATCAATACAGCTTCGCCTTTCGAGTTTTCGGTACACCCCTATACGCGCAAAATGTTGAATAAAGCCAACCATATCCACGAGTTAGGACGCCTAAACCACCTTGTCGTGAACATTGACGGCAAGCAACGCGGAGTAGGCGGCGACATCCCTGCAAGCGCGGATTTGAAAGAGCCTTACAAAATTTTGAAGGGTAATGACTACGTTTTTGAGGTTAAACTGGTTTTCTAAGGTGGACTATCGCGAAATTCTGTTTGACATAGAAAAGCCCGCAAGATACTTAGGCGGCGAGTACAATTTACCCGAAAAAAAAGGCGATTTTGCGGTATCTTGCTGTATGGCGTTCCCCGACGTTTACGAGGTCGGGATGAGTAACCAAGGGTTGAATCTCCTTTATTCAATTTTGAACGACGAAGCCGATTGCGTTTGCGAGAGGGTCTTTGCCCCGTGGACGGATATGGCGGACAAATTGCGTGAAAACGGGTTAAAACTCCGTTCGCTCGAAACGGCAAGAGAACTTAAAAGTTTTGATATTTTAGGGTTTTCGCTGTCTTATGAATTGGCATATACGACAATGCTGTATATGTTGGATTTAGGCGGCATACCGTTTTATGCAAAGGAGCGCGGAGAGGAGTACCCTCTCCTTGTTGCAGGCGGCACGTGCGCGGCAAACCCCGAACCGTTTGCGGAGTTTTTCGATATTATTTGCGTGGGCGACGGCGAGGAATTCATAATTAAGCTCAAAACCGCCGTAAATAAACACAAAGGCAATAAGCGGAAAATTTTGGAGGAAATGCGTGCGGTTGAAGGCGCATATATCCCTCTGTTTTACGGGGAGGATGCAAATTACACCGTTATAAAAACAAGCATAGTCGATTTTGAAAACGCGCCGTATATTAAAAAGCCGCTTGTCGCGTCGTTAGGAATCGTCCATAACCGCCCCGTCGTCGAATTATACCGCGGTTGCGGCGGCGGTTGCAGATTTTGTCAAGCGGGATTTTTGAACCGACCGTTGAGGTTTAGGAGCAAGGACAGGGTTTGTTATTTGGCGAAAAACGCAATCGATACAACCGGCGCGGACGAATTAGGGCTTTCGTCACTTTCAACAGGCGACTATCCGTATATCCAAGAAGCGGTATCCGAACTGTCAGAATATTGCACCCAAAACAGCGTTAAACTACAGTTGCCATCACTTCGGTTAGATACGTTCAAAAGCGAAATTTCGGCAATGTCGCGCATTTCGTCCTTGACCTTTGCCCCCGAAGCAGGAACGCAAAGACTAAGGAACGTCATAAATAAAAACGTTTCGGATGAGGATATCGAGCGGACGATGCGTCTCGCGTTTAAGCAAGGCTACAAGAGCGTGAAGCTGTATTTTATGGTCGGGCTGCCCACCGAGACTGATACGGACTTGCTTGGAATAAGCAAAATTGTCGACAGTATCAAGCGTATTTACCACGAGGAAGTCGGTAACCATACGTTGAATATCACCGTGTCCACGTCGGTATTTGTGCCTAAGCCCGTAACGCCGTTCGAAAAATGTGCCGCGTTGTCAATCGCGGAAAGCACAAGACGGCAGCGGTTAGTGCGCGACAGCCTGCGCCGTTTCCGCGGAGTTAAGTATAATTGGCACGAGGAAACCGCCTCGTTTTGGGAATGCGTGTTTGCGCGCGGCGGACGGGAGCTGTCCGAACTGTTGGTAACAGCCTATAAAAACGGCTGTGTTTTTGACGGTTGGAACGATAAATTTTCAAACGCAAAATGGTTTGAGAGCGCAACCGAAGCGCGCATCGATGCCGAAGCTTATATCAGGGAGTACGGGGATAACGAGGCAATGCCGTGGTCGTTTATCAAATTTCCCGTCACAAGCGCGTACCTTAGGGGGGAATTTAAGAAAGCCGTAACGGACGCCGTAACGACGCGGAATTGCTTAACAAGCGGCTGTAACGCCTGCGGAGCGCAGTGCAAAACGGCGAAAACAGTTTAATTATTTCAGTAATTTTGAGCGTTTCATAGGCGACAATACACCGTTGTTGATTGATAGAACCTCATCGGCACAAGCGGCAACATTCTTTGAATGGGTAACTATAATCACGCATTTATTATCCTTAACCGCCAAATCCTTGAATAATTGCATTACACTGTCTTCGGTACTCCCGTCCAAATTCCCGGACGGCTCGTCAGCAATAATTATGTCGGGAGCGTGCGAGAGGGCACGGGCAATTCCGACCCTTTGCTGTTCGCCGCCCGATAGCTTTAAGACCTTGCGGTTCGCCTTTGATTTATCGATACCGACCTTTTCAAGCAGCGCGTATGCAGCCTCCTTATTGCCGCCCTTTACGCCGCTTATGTTCATCGAAAGTATGATATTATCGATTACCGTCGCGTTCGTTAAAAGGTTAAAGCTTTGGAAGATTACCCCGATGCTTTTTGCACGGTATGCGTCACGGCTGACTGTTTTCAAGTCGGTGCCGTCAAATAAAATTTCACCCTCCGTAGGCAAATCCAACCCCGAAATCAGGGATAATAAGGTGCTTTTCCCCGCGCCCGACTTGCCCATAACCGCGTACATTATTCCTTTTTCGAACGAAGCATTCACTCCGTTTAATACCTTTCCGTCACCGCCCTTGTAGGCATACGATACATTTTTTAATTCAAGTATACTCATTTTTTAACCCCTTTCTGATAAAATGCGCATTGGTTCATAGCGCATAATTCTGATAATTCCTATTAAGCTTGACGCAATCGCCAAACCGATAGCGACCAAAGAAATTTCTAACGCCGCCATACCGCTAAGTGCAATTTTGATTTCCGACAACGCCGTGACGGTGCTTGCCGCCGCCGCCGCGAGCGCGCCGGTGTCTATAGTGGTTACGGTAACTAAGCCGTTCTTCGCCGCTTCTTGCGCGAGTTCTATTTGACTTTGCAGTAACGAGTTGCCGATAGGCTGTGCAATGAGTGCCGAAAGTCCCAATCCTATGCCGAGGCACACGACGGTAATAAGCAGCATTTCAACGGCAAACCCCGTTACGACCTTGCCTTTACTCATACCCATAGCCCGCAAAACGCCTATTTCGTATTTCCTTTCCCTTGCCGCCATTGCGGAAACAAGAAGGAGAATAACCGCGCCGACTGCCAATACGACAATCATAAACGTGTTGGTTATGCCCTGCATATTTTCCATAGGGCCTACAACGGCTTTGTATCCCGCCTCATCGGTTTTGACGTTGTAGTAACCCGGCAAACCTTTGTTGAGCAGGTCGGCTTTGAACTTGTCTAAAGTCGAAGGGTCTTTTAAGTAGTAGGTCGCAGCCAAGCTTTCCACACCGATTTTTTCGGCGGTTTCCATGGCGGTTAAAATTTCGTTATTGCTGTTGTTCAGGGGGTTAACGGCTTCGAGAGGGTGACGGGTTACACCGTCCATCGTGTGGTCCTCGAAGATTCCGCAAATTGTTAAAGTGTATTCACTTGAGCCGCGCTTAAGCAGAAGAGTGTCGCCGATTTTCAACTCGTTTTTATCGGCAATCTGCTTGCTTATCAAGCAATCGTTTTCGTTTTTATAAATATCGCCGTCAATAATTTTACGCTTGCCGTTTATGAAATCGGCGGAAATTGTCGGGGTGTTACTCCCGTTGAGCCAAACACGGTAGATATTATCGTTGGAGTCCTCCATAACCTTGAGCCCGGGGACGTTAGCCATAGTGGAACTTGTCATACGGGTTTCTTTAAGATATGGGGATTTTGCAAATTCAAGTTGCATTGCCGGCGTAATATCCGTAACCGCCAAGCCGTTTTCGCCTGTGTCGGTGTACGCGCCGCCGTCGATTGCCTTGCCGTAGTCTAAGCTAAGCGTTACCTCAGAGCCGAACCGCGTTCGGTAATCGTCGATAATTGCTTTTGTTGCGGTATTAATTAAAATTGCCACCGCGGTCGCCCCGATAATCACAAACAGGATTATCCCTATCAGCAAATTGCGTCCTGCATTTCTGCCGATGTTTTTCAAAGAATTTTTCAATAAATACATATAATATACCCAAAACAAGCTTGGTTTTGCTGAAAATCAGCAGTCCCAATATCCTTGCCCGATTGCCGTCTGAGTTATTCTAACACAAAAGAATTCAAAAAAAGCCCTATTTTAACGATGCCGCAAAATTGCCGTTATTTCGTTACAATCCGTGATAGGCTTTTCTCGTTTCTGCATTCTCATTTTTTATAAATACAAAGGGTGAGGACAATCAGAGCGTAATTTTGTCACCCTGAGCGTAGCCGCAGTGTCCAATCCTTGTAATGTATGGATTCTGTGACTTCGCGCAAAATGACAACACAATTGTCCGCTCACAATAAATTGCCTATTTAATTGCGCACGCGTTTATATTAATATATTAGGGTATACTGCGCTAAGCGGTATTTCGTTATGAGGAAAAAACTGTTTCTCTTAATATTAATAGCAGTCACCGCAATTCTCGGGGGGCTGTCGCTTGCCGCATGCAAGACGGACAAATCTGCCGTAAAGGAGTATTATGCTATCGGAGAATTTCCGAACACCGACTACTACCTCGGGCAGACAATCAATCTTAACGGCGCGTTTATTGTTGTGACACATAACGACGGTTCGACTTCAACTCTACCCATAACCGCCGATATGGTTACGTTTAACGGGAATGCCGGCGTGCCGGGGCTAAAAGACGTCGTAATTACATACGAGGATTTTTCAACGACCGTCAAGGTCAATTATGAGGACAGAATCGTTTCCGGCGTAACCCTTAAGCTCGTCGAGCCCGAAAGACCGTTAGGACTCAGCGATGATTTGTGGTTCGATTACTTGGGCGCGCCGAAAGCGGATATATTTTCACTCCTTTCAAACACTCTCTATTCGGATTTTTCAGCAATACTTAGCGGAGAGGGACAGGAAAACACAATATTAACAATCGATATAGACGAGGTGTCAAAAAAGGAAACCTATATTTCCTTAGAGAGCCATTCGACGGAAATCCCTCTCATTATCGATATGAAGAGCATCGTTGCCGTACGGACGGACGGTTCTGAAGAGAATGTAATTAAGGATATCAACGAGATTATTAATTCCGAGGGTGAGCCGGATATCGAAATCGAATACTATCCGCAGGACACCGCTTTTAAGATAGAAGGCGGTACTTTATACGCACTCATAGGCGAGGAATATCCCGTGGGCACGGGCAATTTCAACGTCGCATATATAAAGGCGAAGGCGAAGGTATCGCCGAAATATGCCCAAGACCACGCTAACGAAAGACCGTACCGACAAAATCCTTTGTATGCGGGATATAACGATTGCCGTATTACGTTTAACGGGCAAAAGGTTGAAACCACGCTCGAATACGACAGTAAAATAGCTTACGAGGTAACGGAATTGTCGCTTCGTCAGGGCAGCGCGGCAAGGCAGAAATCTGTATTTGTATTTGAGATTATGACGGGTGGTTCGATAAAAGCGGACAGTCAATATTCGTACATAAGAGCGGATGCCTCAACGAGTCTTGCGGCGAAAGAAAGCACGGTCAGTTTGGTTTACAGCGCGGAAATCTCGTTTGTAGGCGGCGGAACCGCTAAGATTCCCGTGCAGGCGACAATGCTTGCGGGGTACGATAAAAACAAGGCGGGGGAATATCAGGGCTCGCTTGTTTATGACGTTTTCACCGACGAGGTTCTGATTAAGGTTCACGACAATACCGACGTCGGCGCGGACGGCAAAAAGGCGATGTACCTCGATACCGCACCTTACAAATCGGTTTATTATGTCGGCGAAGCATTTAATCCCGCAGGACTGAAAATCCGAATAGAATACAAAGAGCACGTAGTTGCCGAGCAGGAGGACTATTTCCGTACGGTATTTTCCGCCGTGCATAGCTACAATGAGGAAAGCGGTTTGTTCAGATTCACCGGAACAAACCTCTCGGGAGTGCGTACGTCGCACCGTATCGGCATAGCGTTCAACGCCGAAAACATTGAAAATTCAAACTCAACGCTTGCCGTCCGTGTTGATGCAGCTCCTGCGAACACAATGGACTTTGTTTATGCAATCGACACCAATGCTGTTAATTTCTTGAAAACCTCAACGGGAAGACCGCTAACGTATGCAAACTACTCGCCGAGCGAGGATTTGTGGTACGACGGAGATGCATATACGCTTTATCAGCTTTCAATCGAAGCGAATAAACTCAATCCGCAATATCCTATACTTGAGCGTCCGGAATCGTTAAAGAGCAAAAACGGAACGGAAATCCGCGGACTGAGCGGCGTAATATACTTGTGGCTGAGCGGCGCGCAATACTATGTAGAGGCGGCTTCGGTGTATCCGTTAGTTGACGATAACCAGAATTTAATAATCCCGCTGTATAACGCGGAGGGCGCGATAACGAACCCCGTATACGACGCCTCGCGCGCAGTGTGGCTCGACAATACCGCACCGCTAAAGTATGACGGAAACAACACGCCCTTGCCCCGCTCGCCGATTTTAGGCAAAAACGGCTTGCCGTTAACGGGCAGGACGGCGATAACCTGCATAGACGGTAATCCGCAAACCTACGGCGTAATCAAGACGAACGAGGTTTATCTAAAAGACGAAATCGACAAGGTAATTTCGCGCGAATACGGCGAATTTATCCGCTCGGCGGTGTATCTTTTAGGCGGCGATACGTCAAAGCTAAACGATTATTGCTGGGTAGACCCGGTAAACGGTGTCCCCGTGTTAGACTATCAGGGCAACAAAATTTACACACCCAACGGGTTACAATATGTGTTTATCGACGGAGTCCGCTGCTTGGTTACTACCGCTTCATTAGAAAGAAGTCGCATTTACGACGACGAGGGCATATCCGTAGATGCCGCAATTTACAGCCGTAATAACGATTGCTGGTACGATGCGTTCTTGCCTACCGTAAGGCGTACACCGCTTAGATTCGGCAACGGCGGAATTATCACCGGTGCCGACGCGCTTGTAACGGGCGGAGTTTACACCGACAAGGTTACGACGTTCACCGTAGGAGATACGCTTAATATGAACACAGGTTCGGCGGTTATCACCTTTGCCGATAACGGGAAATCCGTAATACCGCTGTCCGATGCACGTATTTCTCTGACGGATATTAACGGAGACGCCCTAAACGGACGTGCGGCATTTGATAATCAGGTTGTAGGTTCTGCGACGCTTAGCTTAAAATTCGGCAACGCGGAGTGGATAAAAACCATAGGAATTTCAATAAATGACCGAATCCCCGACCGTTTGATTTTCTCCGACGACGACTTAACACGCGAAGAGGCGTTGCTGAGGCGTCCCGGGCAGACGTTGACGCTCGATATGTTGTCGTACAACGTCCGCTTTAATAACGGGCAATTTTTGGTGTACGGCGAAACAAGATTCACCCCTGCCGCAGAAAGCGCATATTTACCGCTGACCGCCGAAATGCTCTCCGATAACAGTACGCTGTTTGTTTTGGAGCCCACATCCGAACAAATTACAGCGGATAAGAATGAGAACCACAACATACATTATCAAAGAATTACGTTCATCTACCGTGACAGAAACGGAAATGAAACCTACAACTATATCGATATCAGAGCGAAAGCCGATTCGCAACGCGAGGCGGCGACAATAACGGTTGACGCACCTAAAACGACCTTCTACGAGGGAGGCACGCTGTCCGTTTCCGACTTGACAAGCGAAGTCGGTATTCCAACGTATCTCGCCGAAGGATATGCGGTTGTAGCTTACGATACGGGCGAGGAAAGCGGGAGAATCTCCCTTACAAATACCGATTTAATCTCCGTTGTGTA
The DNA here is from genome assembly GCA_031260775.1 of Christensenellaceae bacterium. Classification (GTDB taxonomy): domain Bacteria; phylum Bacillota; class Clostridia; order Christensenellales; family DTU072; genus JAISKW01. The sequence continues at coordinate 3,552 of JAISKW010000075.1, read as the reverse complement.
TTACCGTGACGGCGGTGTAATGGGTACGGATTTGGTGTTCGAGTACGGTGCAAACTACACCTATACGGCAAGAGTTTATTACAAAACCCTCGGAGTTATGGGTGATGCCTACGGCGAATATACGATAACGATATTGAACACCGCCCCCGAAACCGTATTTATCCAGAAGGAAGCCGCAGGCGAATGGATAGACGCTTCAAATTCGAGCAATTTTGTGTATGTGTTCGATAACCCCGAGCAAATATCGTTCAAGGCAAAGTTTTCGAGCGGTGCAATAGTGACTCTGACCGCAAACGACGTATTCAACAGCGAGCTTGACTTCGGCGGCGAGTACAGAGAGGTGTCGTTCAAACGCGAAAACGCTATGCTTACCGTTCGTATAAGATTGGGAGTACGCAATATCGGTCGCTTAGCTATAGGCAAACTCCCGAATATTATCTACGGACAATACACCTCGTTTGACCTGTCACTCGCAGGGCTTGAGTTATATGCATACTATAACAATAACTCCTCCCCGACAAAGCATACGCAGTTTAATTCAGCGGATTGGGAAATTAAAGCATATTTGAAGGATAGCGGAGAAAGGGTCAACCTGAATAATCCCCTTGACCCGAAATATATTACAAGAACCATCGGTACAAAGCGAATCGACGTCAGCTATTATACCGGGGCGGGTAGGGTATCCGTTTCGTACTATATTTATGTTGTATCCGGCAGCGGAGTTGTTACAAATATTCAATATTTAGGCTCGCAGTCGGGCAGCGGCGCAAGCATAACTTACGATGCAAGCGTTACCCCCGGAACAAAGGTTGTCCGCACGGATTCGGCAGTTATAGACCTTTCCGATGCAATTCATATGGATGAGTTGAACCTCTACAAAGCCGAAGAAATTTCTGTTGAGGGCTTATACGTCAGAATAACCACCGTTAACGGACAAAATACTGCGTTTACGGTAATCCCTCTTTCGCGCGCAATGGTGACGTTTGACCCCAACTCGTTAGCGTTCAGTATGTACAAAGAAGACGGCTCCAACGCAGACGAAAACTATCATTACTTATTAGATTACAACCTACCCGTAACCATTAACTCGCATACGGATACGGTTCTTCCGTTAAAGTTCAACACCACTACACGCATATTAACCTCAATTGCTGTTGTAACCCTACCTTATATAACCGATTATATCGAAGGACAGCCCGTTAACCTTTCCGGCGGTATAATCAGACGGTACTTTGATGACTTATCAAGCGATTTGGTTTCGATGGACCAAGGCAGTGTAAGTGTCGTCAATTATACGATATATCCGTTCGCAGGTTTGTCGACGGGAATCGTTCAAATTGCCTCGCCGGTAACGGTGCAACTGCAGGGCAAAACAACGGTTTATAACGTAACGGTTCATAGGAAAATGACGCTAAACATGATAGTGAACGGCACGGTTATTTTCTATACGACCCCGTATCTTATCAGCCAACAATTGCCCGTGGTTACCCCCGTTCAAATTAAACCTTATTTTGATTTGCCCGAATACAGACTGTATTTCAGGAACTCGGAGGGGAATATCGTGCTTATGACGCCAACCGTCGGCGGATACCCTACGCTACCGGGCATTTATGATTTGTTTATCGAAACGGAAGGGAACGATTTTTATGTCGAAAAGAAAGGCGAGGGGAATTTGATTCCGAAAGGCTCGTTCGTAATTTTGGCAAAGCCGATAGATATCATAATCAACGATATTACCGTGCAGTACGGCGATTCACCGCGTTCATATCAGTTTACGTATTCGATAGCCGGAGCGGCAGATATGACGGGAATCGGAGGCGAGGCGGCGCAAATATTAATCGGCAACGATACTGTAAACATACGGCTTTATGTCGTAAACGAAAACGGAATAGAAATTGCGACTCAGGAGTTTAAGACATTGTCGGCAGGTAATTATTCGATAGTAGCGGTTGAAATTCCGAGCACCGGACAGAACATTAACCAGAATCACCGATACATTTTCGGCGGAATAAGTGTGAACGATACGAGCGGCGTATACACGGTTAGCAAGAAATTGATGCCGCAAAACGCGATAACAATAACGTATGCAAGCGAGTTTGCCGGGACGGGAGCAACGATAGCGGCTGCAAAGGCGCAGTATATCGTGGCTGGTAGCGCGTTTGCGATAGCCTCAAGCGACATAATTTATCAGCGCATAGAGGTTTGCCTGAACCCTGACGACGCCGATTTCTCGGTAGTAACGGTCGTGGCAAACGAGCCTGTAACAACATATTACAGAGTGGTAAGTCAATCGAGTTCACCCCCCGCCGCATACGGTCAATATCGCGTGTTGGTTAACCCCCGTAACTACGGCTTGCAGCTCCCCGGCGGTGTAATCGGCGACGCTTATAAGCTATTCATAATTTCATAGGGGCATTTGATTTAGGGAAAAATAATAAAAAGGTTTATTGTATTACACAACAAGGCGCATCGTTGCGCCTTGTTTTCTTTTGCTTTAATGGATAATCGGATTTTCATTACCGACAAAAAAATCGTACTATGTTTTTCTGCGGATATATATTATAATTATATAACATCAATTTAATTAAATATTATGACGGAATTTCAAAACAAGTTTGACAAAGAATGTATCGAGGCGTTTAAACCCGATTCGAAAATTGGTCTTATATCGACCATCTCTCCCGAGGGATATCCTCACGTCGCGTTGATTTCTTCAATCGGCGCAAAAGACGAGGAAACACTTATATGGGGTCAGTTCTCGCAAGGATTATCCAAAAAATACCTCGCTACCAACACCAAAACCGGTTGGCTCGTTCTTTTTGCCGATATGAACTGGTACACCGGTAAAGCGGAGTGGCAAAGCGTTCTTCGCGGCGGGCCCGAATACGACGAATACAACAGCCACCCGATGTTTAGGTACAACTCCTATTTCGGCATTGCGCGCGTTCACTACAGCCGCCTCGTGGACTCCTCAAAGAAACAGAAACTTCCGATGCTCGGTATCGGTATTTCCTCCGTGCAATCGGTTCTTATCGCAAAGAAACTGAAAGCCGCTCCCGAGGGCATCATTCCCGAGTTCACTAAAAAAATCGCCAACAAAATCGACGGCTTAGAGTTCATTGCTTATGTCGATACCGACGGCTATCCGCGTATTTTCCCCGCGCTTCAGGGTCGTCCCGCAGGCGGTAACAAACTCGTATTCTCAACCGGATTATACCCCGAGTTGTGCCAAGGCGTGCCCGAGGGTGCAAAAGCGTGCATTTACTTGACCGGTCTTGACCTTGCAGGACAGATGCTTCAAGGCACTTTCTCACTCCAAAAGAAAGGCAACAAGACCACCGCTCTCATCTTCAACGCCGACAAGGTTTACAACCCGATGCTCCCCGTTCCCGGCTACATTTATCCCCAAGAACCCCTTAAAGCAACTTTCGGCGAGTAGGTTTGATTTTGCGAGGGAGGGGAAATGCTTTTTCAGTAAAAATCATTTCCTTCCCCTCCTAAGCACCCACCCTTTGAAAAATTAACTTAGTAGAAAGGGCGCAACAGTATGCG
>JAISKW010000069.1 GCA_031260775.1 Christensenellaceae bacterium | reverse complement strand
GTCAACAAGTGCGTCATAGACCATATCGACGGTTGCATTGCCCGTGCCGTCGCCGTCGATATTTCTAAACCACACATAATACGGCTTGGGACGCACGGCAATTTCCACTATTGCGTTGCATTCATCGCGGTTTACGGCATCACCGTACGGGCGGTTATTCTCCCCGTCCTCGTTCATTATCGGATACAAATACGCACCGGCGTTTATGCTGTCGCTTGCGTTTGCAAACAGATGCTCGGTAAGAGTATCGCTCAGAGCGGCATAAGTCTTCAAATTCCAAGAGCTAATTTCGTACCTTGAGCTTGTAAGCGTGTGAGGCGAAGCAATTGAACTTAGGTTCGGCGAAATGTATACGAAATATGAAAGCTCCGTTATCCCTTCGCTTATATAGTCGATATTAACATCGAAGGTGTCCTTTTGGGGTAAAACGAACTTGATTTTGAAGTCCCTCAGCGTTAGAACGGCATCGAAGTTAATGTTGGTAGTCACCTCTTTATAGTAGTCGTCGGGCACCGTTATGCCGCCGATTCTCCACTCTAATGAGTAATGCACCCCGGGATAATTTGTTTCTATTGTCGAATAAAGCGCGGCAACGGTGGCGTTTGTCAGCTTCAAATTTTCGGGGCTATCTAATTTTTGGTTGAATTTATATACTAATTTGTAATCATCCTCATCGCTTTCGGCAGTAGTCCAATAACTACCCGGCGCAAAGAACGCATTAGATTTCATCGGGTCACGGAAGCGTATCAAGAACGTTTTCGCGGTATACACGGCATAAACAGTAATGTTTTGTTTAATGGGCGAAGTCAGTTTATCGGTCGGCAAGGTTTCCAATCCGCCGTCCCGCGTTTCGTACCATGCACCGGTAAAGCCCGTGATATCGGGCGGCATTTCGGGGTTCGAAAGCGTTGAACCGAACGCCGCCGAAATAACCTTCAGCTGTTTGTATACTGATGGAGACGGGTTAAAGCTGTAGCCTTCCGCACTCTTATCCGGCACGGTTGAAACGTCAAGCAACGTATAATAGGTAATCGTCATTTGATTAGGCGTTATTACTCCCGAAAACGACATATCGCTGTTAATCCCCGTAACGCGTGTGGTTGAAAGCGGCATTGCGGTAACCGCATTAGTCCATGTAATTGTATAATTTGCGCTGTCCTCCGCCGGAATTGCCGAGCCGGGGATAACTAAATACAGTTGTTTTTCGCTGCTTTCTCCTTCCGGTTCCGTATCGTTAAATCTGTACGTAAACGAGTATGACGCGCCGATTCCCGATGCCCAATTAACCTTACGCGTATATGTCAGGTTGTATTGCGGAATGAAAAATGTCAGCGTATGCACAATCGCCTTATATGTGGATGTAAAGTTGTAATTGCGGTTAATAACAAGCGACGCTCCTGCCGGGTATACCGTTTCGGAATCCGCTTCCTTCCAGCCTACAAATTCCTGCCCTGCCCGTGTTGCGCCTTGAGGGAATACAATCGCTTCGCCGTGCCCGGGATATCCCTCCGCCCGCAAAACGCTGTCGTACAATACCGTGTGCGTGTTAACGTCCTTATAAACCGCGTATAAGTACAGCTCATCTTCCTGCAACGTGTACGGCGCACGTATGAATTCTACAGTTTGCACTGATTGCCCTTCGCGCGGAACCTTTGCCCAACCGACAAATTCAAAACCTGCTTTGTATGGCGTGAAACCCACAAATGACAGTAGTCTTAGTTCGTTCACAAGTCCGTTTTTTGCGTTGATAGTTAAAATATCCGACTGTTTTAGAGTTTTATATCTGTCCTCGCGCTCCTCTGTTAAGGGGTTATCCGCTTTATCGGTAAAGCGTCCGTCCTCCATCGCATCGAAATAAATGCTCCTTTCGACAAACTCCGGTTTTTTGATAACGGATACTGTCAGCTGTTGAGGAACGCTGTTTGTGTACTGCAACGTCAACGAATGTACGCCCTTTAGCCCAAGCTTAGAAATATCCTCCGCGGAAAAATACTCCGCCGAGGCGACGTTCGACGCGACAACGTTTCCCGCGCCGTCAATTACATCGAACGTGATGCGCGAAATATCCGCCTCGCCCTCGTAGAACCATATATTCGCCGAAGTAACCCTAAGCGTATTTGTACTGTTTGTGCCCCCGTCGTCTGAATTTGAACACGCGGAAAGCATGAATGCCGTTGCGCATACAATCATCAGTAATACGAGTCCGACCCGAAGTCTTTTCATACTTAATAGCGTTTGATTATACATTCTTAAACCGCAGGCCCGTCTTATAAGAATAAAAATCAAAGTGCTATTTTATTTTAACACGCACGCGCGTATTCTTCAACGCATTATTTTTATAGGGCTATTTTTTCAATGGCGGAAAAGAAAAGACGATGAACACAGCTTTTACTCAAATTAAAAATCGTAAATAAGCTCGTTAATTTTTTGATAAATTATGGGAGCGTTGACGAGCCACGAGTTTTTAAGCGAGGTCGCCGTAGCTTGCTTATCAACGCGGATTTTCAAATCGGACAAGAGAATTATACCGTCGTATATTTTAAGAGATACGCAAAATGACCCGTCGGGGTTTTTCGAATACTCCGCACGGTACTCCTGCAGCCTTTTATAATTATGCTGGTCTCGCTGAATAAGCTGCATAATTTCGCTGCGGACGCTTTTAGGAATTTTATCAAAAAAGCAATCGAGGCATTGTCTTCCTTTTTCGGTCAACTCAAAAAGCGAGAACTTGTCGCGCCTCGGCATTGTAGGTTTGATTTCGCGTATATATTCGTGCCCCTTGTTGTCCTCGAGCGCGCTTTTGCAAAGCAGTGAGGAGATATAATTATGATTGACGCTTGTAAAGTCCAACAGCGTTTCCTCGGTAACGGGAAACCCGAATGCATCAAAAATGTAAAGTATTAGTATTTTTGTATAAACGTTGTCTTCCGTATTTTGCACAAGTATTATTCTACCAAACATACCCGCACGAATAAATATCCAAATAAAAAACAAGGCGTAAGATTACGCCCTGCTTTTCGTATTCAAAATCTTATGTTTTATCCTTAAAGCTTAGGGATAGAATCGAATCCGGCTTGCAAGTCACCATCGGTGGGTACACGGTCGGACATACTGCCGTCGTTGAATTGCATATAAGCGGAAAGGTCAAAGTAGCCGGTGCCGGTTAACCCGAAGAGAATGGTTTTTGCCTCGCCGGTTTGCTTGCAAACAAGAGCTTCGTCAATCGCCGCTTTGATAGCGTGTGAGGACTCCGGCGCGGGGAGGATACCCTCCGTGCGTGCAAAGAGAGTCGCGGTTTTGAACACCTCGGTTTGGTGTTCGGAGCGCGCCTCGAGATATCCGTCGTCGTAGAGCTTGGAGAGAATAGGGCTCATTCCGTGATAGCGCAAGCCGCCGGCATGGTTTGCGGAAGGGATAAATCCGTTGCCA
>JAISKW010000009.1 GCA_031260775.1 Christensenellaceae bacterium | reverse complement strand
TATATATGTTTAACTTGTACAACTACTTCTTGTTGTTATTTATCTTTTAAGGTTCTCGCACTCCGCTTTTCTGCGCGTGCCTAATTATGATAGTTCATATCCCAATCAAAGTCAAATCGCACAAAAAAGGGAGCCGGGCTCTTCCCGACTCCCTTTTAATTGCTTCTTTCCGTATTAAAGCTGTTGGATTATACGGTACGTTCCGTTATAGGTATATTCGATTACTCTGTCGAAACCGCCGAGCGCTGCTTGGTTCGCTAATACGTTTGCCGTGAACAACAACGGGTCGGCTATGCCTTTGGGACCTTCGTTATACGCCGTGATTACTTGACCTATCCACGGGAAATCGGGCCCGGTGCCTACCTGCGGGTCGCTATAGGTTATCTTATCGCCGTACCCCGCGCCCAAATACACATCCATACTTGGCGGCGTATTTACGCCTACATCCGGATGTCCTCCCGACGGGTCATGCAGTACCATTTTTATCTCCGATACAATCAGCCATGTTCCTATTGCCGTATTGATATCGTAAGGACTGTAGTTCCAAAGCCTTGTAAGAAGCTCGGTGTCATCAACTCTCCGCCACTTTTGCTCAGCTTTTTCGGGGTCCGACAAGCCGTCCTGTGTCATCCAAAACCGCAGGAACTCGGTACTCCATCCACCGGTGCCTACAACGGGGGAGAAACCGACCATTTTACTAATCGCTATTCCGCCCGTTTCCCACACCGCCGTACCTACGTACGCTCCGTTTGTTCCCATACCGGGCACCTCGTAAGCATTTCTGTAGATATTCGCACTGTGCTGGAAGAACAATGTATTCCAGTTCTGATAATCGTAATTTTCCGGGCCGGCATAAGCGGTATGTTCGGAGTCCGACATACCCTGTAAGCCCACTAACGAACCCTTTTCTCTTGCCTCATACGAGCGCACCGATGAGTCGATACGCACCTCGTATTTCGCAATATTGTATCCGATAGAGTGCGTGAGCTTGGCCGTACCTCCCCCTTGCCCTTCTTGTATATAATCCACGCCCGCCTCCGAATCGCTGTAGCCTACCGCCATCGTCTTGCCGATATAGCTGCCCGAGTGCATCACAATCCGGTTATCTCCGACGAAGCCCGTAGTAATGCTGTCCACAAACGTTACGTTGCTCGCACCCGCTTCGGAATAAGTCCCTGCGACGGAATCATAGCTAAAGTGATTTTGATAAGTATTCTTATAGAAATTACCGTTAGAGTCCGCGCCGAACAGGGTTGCTATTCCTTGAGTATTGGACGTATGATAGCCGGTTAACGCGCCTGCCCTTATCTTAGGATACGTACTTGTTGTCGTATATTGGTCGGCATCTACAAGCAAGTAAACCCCGAACCACGTATCGTACATTTCGTTGTCGTAAATTAACGGCATATCCATTGCGGGCGTATTTATTGACGCCCCCGCGAAGCCGCCGACAAACGTATACGAGTTACTGTTCTGCGCAACGCCCCTATGCACAAGCACCGAGCCGCTTATATCGTTATTGTGTATTCTTGCGTTCGTCGTCGCGCTGATATTCAACCCGACAAAGCCGCCTACATACACCGTGTTATTATCCGCGTCGCTCCACCTCCCCGTATCGGTATTTATTAGCACGGGGGTGCGGACATAATCAGGGTTAGTCGGTTGACTGATACTCGTTAACGGAATCCCCATACGGTTTGCCGCTGCCGCATCCAAATAAAGCTCGCCTTTACGGTTAATCTGTCCATAGCCGTATCCGGGCACGTCAACTATTCCCCATTTCATATCCGGCGCGGTATCGCCCTCGGCACTGAAGTTGGTGAACACCGTTATTATTTTCTGCTCGTTATTGAAGATTTTCGCGTTAGCCTCTGTGTTTTGCGCAACTCCGTTTACGAAACAATCCAAAATTTCGCCCTCGTTATACCCCACGACGCCGCCGTATATTCCGCCCTCGCCGTAGTTCCTGCGTATTGAAAGCGCGTATCCGTCGGTCAATAACGCGCCCTTTATTATGCCGTAGTTTACGCCGGCTATACCGCCGACAACCGTGCCCGAAAGCATCATCGTTCCCTTCAAGTACAGCCCCGATGCAGCTCCCGGTATCGAACCGGGCAACACCGCGCCGGCAAGCAATGCGCCTTCGCCGTTATAGCCTATTATTCCGCCGACTCCCATTCCGGAATCGGTCAGAGATGTCGCGGCGAAATAGTCATCTTGCCCTCTTATACTCAGCTTTAATCCTGCCCTCCTTGTGGCACTTTGAGGACTCGTATCGTAGTTTTGCGCCGTATCTATAGTAACCGTTTTCGCCTCGACCTTGCCCGTTATAGTTATTCCGGCGCCCCACGTTACGACGTTTACGATTTTGCCGCCGCTGCTTGCGCCTATTACGCCGCCGATTCTTGAGCCTACTCCTACGCCTCCCGTTACCGTAGTAAACAAAGGCTGCTTTGCCACAAGATAGGCTGCGGAATACTGTACATGGCCGTCCTCTCCCGCATACGCGGCATTGTTGGCGTTACTTGACGATATCGTATTCAAACTCCCATCCATATCTGTTTGCGAGTATTTGAAGTAGGGTTCGTAGGCTTCCGCCACCTGCTGTGCAAAGAATCCGCCTGCCAAGAATCCGTTCTGAACGGAGGATGCCACCTCCGAATATCCGTCAACAAGCCCTACTACGCCTCCGCCGTGCCGCGAATACGTGTATATTTCGGGCGCATTTGCCAACGCGTTTGACATTACCGCTCCGTGTCCTAAGTACCCGATTATTCCGCCTATTCCGTTCCGACCTCTTAATATTATTTTCTCCGAATACAAATTGTTCATTACAATTTTCGGAGACCCGTTATTCGTATCTACTGCGTTCGTTTCCGCCGAACCGATTATGCCTCCTATATAATTGGAAGAACTCTCCGAGCCTATATTAATGCTATACGTACCCGAAAGAATGACGTTCTCTATTTTAATCGTATTCTCCGTCGTATATGCACGCCCGATAAAGTACCCGATATTCCTGCCCGTTGAGCGAATCGCTGCGCCCGGGGCCTCCGAGCCGCCGCGCACATACCTTATTTCGGCTCCGCCCGCGACCTTACGGAAAATTCCGATATTGTCAACCGCCGTATAAACGTCATACCTAAAGTCGTACAATCCGAAGTAATTTATCGGCGCAACTGCCGGGTTCGGACGGTACGATTCAAATATCCCGTCGAAGCCCTGCGTATTGCTGCCTTCGCCGAACAATCCCGCGCCTAAGTTCCCGTTGATACCCTCGATATCCGCGCACAAATAGAAATGTAAACCGTTTACCGTATACAAGCTCTCGGAATTATAAATTGCCTCGATGAACTTTAGCTGCTCGATATTCCAAATCATAAAACCGTTTTCCGCCGAACCCGTAGGAATACTGGCTCCGCTGAACGCTCCCGCAACGGGCGCGCCGGCTCCGCTTATCGTATCGGTTATGCCGGTATACGGATACGGTATGTTTGTCGTATCGCCGGACTTGTTCATATACATATTTATAATGATATTCCTGTCGGCTATATGTCCGTTGATTGCAAGCAGCGACGAGGTGAACGGGTAAAGAATTTTCTTAAGTATCGTTCCCGACGCGCCGTTCGTAACCCTCAAATACCACCCGAATTCTCCGCTGTAATCCACGGTATCTACGGTAATGCTAATCCCCGCAACCTTTACAAAGTTCGCGCGGAAGTCGTTATCCGCAACCGAGGCGTTCGGAGGATTGCTCCCTAAGAAGCTCTTTGCAAGCTCGTTCATAATCGCAACCGAAATGTCTATCCAGCCCGTCTCCTCGCTTTCGAATTTGTATATCTTTGCCTCGACCGGCACAAACACTATATTCCCCACGGTGAAGCCGCCCGTTGTAAGCGGTTTTTGCTCTGCGGTGAACCAATTGCCGTTCCGCCACGCCGAGAAGGCTTGTCCGCTTATATCTATCTCCTCCCATGCCGGCGCCGCCGCATTGTACCGATACGCCCTCTTTGTCGCAGTTTGAATCCAAATCGAGTCGCTCTGAATGTTTGCCATTGACGGCGCGACTACTCCCATATACACGATTCTGTCGTGCACGGTGCTTGTTCCTATGGCTGACGCCACCGCCGGCGATACGATTACCGGCGCGCCGTACACCGTATTTGCTATGGTTATTGTCGCTTGGCTTTCGAATACGAAGTTTATTTGCGTTTCCGCTTGAATGCCGTACTCCTCGTCACCCAAAATCCACGGCGTGTACAACACCGTACTGTTACTCATATCAACGCCGCCCACGTTGCCTATACTGTAGCTTAAATCCGCCGTTGCATAAGTAACCGTAGTCAGTTTTTCGTTAATCGGGTCGTATAGCGACTCGTTTGCCGTGTAATATCCCGGAGATCCTGCCACGCCGTTAACGTACCTTTCGGGGGTTTTAAGGTTCAATTTCGTCAGCATTACCCTTATTTTCCGCCCCGCTCTTACCCTCGGGAACGTCAACGTTTTTTGCGACGCGTTTAGTTCCATTCCGTTCGCGTTATCCCACTCCCAATTGCCGAGCACGGGGATATGGTCTTGATATGTCACGGTACGCTTTACGGGCATATAATCGTTCAGGTACGGCAATGCGTTTATTAAGTTCGACGAATCGCCCGATATATTACTTACTTTTACCGTTACGCTGTACGTTCTTATATATCTCGGATACAGCGTAATATCTACTGTTGCCGCAAATTGATAACTCGTTCCCGTCGAAAGCCGGTAAAAGTCGTCATCGGGATGCTCATTAAACGGCTTGCTATACCAGCCTAAAAACTCGAAGTTGTACGTCGTAAGCCCCCCCGCCGCTAATCTTACCGCGTCCGACGCCGTGCTGAACCTTACGCCTTGTGTGAACTCCCCGTTGATAACGTTCTCGCGTCTGCTGTTAACCGTAGGCACTGCAAACGAGGCACGCGTCGGGTCGATTGTCCATTCGTTTTCCCACATTATTTCGGGCTTGACGGTTACCTTTATCACTCGCTCGAACACCGCTCTTATTTGCAAGGTGTTTATTGCCTTTTTCTCTGTAAAAAAGTCGCCCGAATACATATCCGCTTCGTACTTAAACCCGGCATAAGAGACACCGTTCGGGTAACCGCTGTACCCGCTTACAATCTTCCAATAGGTAAACCGTAACAGCTCCTCGGCATTAAACACATAAGTATACGTTTCCGCCGAGCCGGATATTACGGGTATTGTAAGTTTCTTCCACACCAATGTGGGGTCTTGCTCGTACGGGTCCTTATATTCCCATTGCACGAATGCAAAATCATACGATTTTGTTGCGTGCGAATCCCAGTTAAGCGTAATCAAACTGCTTGTATACACGTTATAAGCCGATTCGATTGCGTTCTTATTCGTCGCCGAGTAGTCGTTTATTTCAAGAGGAATCCTCACGGTTTTATTATTCCGTTCGTTCTCATTCGTAAGCGCGCTCACCCTTTTTGCCGAATACGCATAGTTAAGCTTAGCGTCGCCGTCGGATACGGACGTCAACGATATTACTCCGGGGTCAAAATAAGTGCTCGTACCGCTCTTATACTCGTTTTCGAGCGTGACGTTAATAATCGGCATAAACCGCGCGGTTATATTCAGCCAATAACCCGTTTGCGAGTTCTTTATAAAGTGTACGTTACCGTTCTCGCTCTCCTCCAAAATAAAGGTATATTCGTTGTCCGTTGCAATATCGGGATAGCCGCCGGCAAGCCGCTTATAAAGGTTTACTCCGTTCAATTCGAAGCCCATAAACCTAAACAGTCTGCCGTACTCCTCCGCATTTGCGTATGCCTCATATCCCTCGCCGTCAAAAATCAGACGGAATTTCTTGCCGTATAAGAAGCAATCTACGGGTTGCCCCAAAATATTAGAGGAGCCCGTTTCGTCTAATTTTACCGTAATATGCGACGCTATTTCCGCTTCCATCGCCGCAATTCTTGCCTCAATCGCATCTTTTTCGCTTCCCGCAGTTCCTTGCACCAACACCGCCTTTTGCTCCGGCGTAAACAGCGACACCCTCGCTTGCACCGAAATATACTTCACAAAACGGAATAC
>JAISKW010000171.1 GCA_031260775.1 Christensenellaceae bacterium | reverse complement strand
ATACACTCTGTAGACTGATTATTAAAGCAGGTGGTACATATAGTTACCACTATGTTTGAATAATACAAAAAGGGCGCGGATTTTTGCGCCCTTTTCATTTTGTTCTTAATGTGAGTTCTTTGGGGAGGGGGATTGCTTTTCTCTTAAAAACTTTTCCCCTCCCCCGAAATAACGAACACTACATCTTGTGCTTAACACGGGCCTTGACCTCGGCGAACTTGGCGTTGTTGAAGCGGCTAAGAGTGCCGACGAGGTAGCCGGTGATGCGGCGAATTCGTTCGAACTCAACCTTTTCGCCGGTAGCTTTCAGAGGGTCAGCCTCAACGCGCTTGCACTTAGGGCATTTTTTACCTTCCTCGATGATGCCGGTGTAACCGCAAACAGGGTCACGGTCAATGGGGTGGTTTACCGAACCGTACCCGATGTTGTTCTCTTTCATACAACGAATGATACTCTCGAAGGCTTCCGTGTTTTTGACAAGGTCGCCGTCAAGCTCAACGTAGGAAATGTGTCCGGCGTTAGTGAGTGCATGGTAAGGGGCTTCGATTTCGATTTTTTCACGCACCGAAATGGGATAGTATACCGGGATGTGGAAACTGTTCGTGTAGAACTCGCGGTCGGTGATACCGGGGATTTCGCCGAACATATGCTTGTCCTTGCGGATGAATGTGCCGGATAACCCCTCGGCAGGAGTGCCTAATAAGGTAATGTTGAGGTCGTATTCTTTTGATTTTTTGTCGCAAAACTCGCGCATGGTGCGGATGATTTCAAGTCCTAACGCACGCGAATCGGCATTTTCGCCGTGGTGATAGCCCGTGAGAGCGATTAATGCCTCGGCAAGCCCGATAAAACCGATTGAAAGTGTGCCTTGCTTTAAGACTTTTTCAAGCGTAGTTTCGGGCGTGAGGTTGTCCGAGCCGAGCCATATACCTTGCCCCATAAGGAAAGGGAAATTCTTGACCTTCTTTTTTGATTGAAAGGCAAGGCGCGATAAAAGTTGGCGCAAAACGAGTTCCATTTTGGACTGCAAATCGTCATAGAATATTTTTGTTTCGCCGTGCGCGTTTATTGCCAAACGGGGGAGGTTGACGGAGGTGAATGAAAGGTTACCTCTGCCGTAAACGATTTCGTTTGACGGGTCGTATGTGTTACCGATAACGCGGGTGCGGCAACCCATATAGGCGACTTCCGTCTCGGGACGACCGGGCTTGTAGTACTGTAAATTGTAGGGGGCGTCAATGAAAGCGAAGTTCGGGAACATCCTTTTGCTGCTAACTTTGCAAGCCTGCTTGAAAAGGTCGTAGTTTTTGTCGTCCTTGTTGTAGTTGATACCCTCTTTCACCTTGAAAATTTGAATAGGGAAAATCGGTGTTTCGCCGTTGCCTAAGCCACGCTCTTCCGCGGCGAGGAGGTTCCGCACAAGCATACGCCCCTCGGCGGAGGTGTCGGTGCCGAAGTTGATGGACGAGAACGGCGTTTGCGCGCCGGCACGCGAGTGCATTGTATTAAGGTTATGGATAAACGCCTCCATTGCTTGGAAGGTCGCGCGGTCAGTCTCGGAGACGGCGAATTTAAGGGCGAAAGCTCGCGCCTTTTTGTATAAATCGGCACCGATTAACGGTATTAAATATTCGGCTTCGGCGGCGTCGAATATGGGCGTTTTTGCCTCAAGCCGCGGCGATTCTCCGCACTCTTCCTCTATGCGCTTAAATTCGGAAACGACATCAATAAACGGAATTTCGTTCTCCTCGGCGTCTTTTAGTATTTCGATAGCCTTTGCGAAGTTTTGACGATAAAGTTTTTTGTAGGTTTTTGCAACGCCTATCGCCATGGCGTAATCGAAGTTAGGTATGGATTGTCCGCCGTGCTGGTCGTTTTGGTTGGATTGAATTGCAATGCATGCAAGCGCGGCGTAGCTTGATATATCGGAGGGTTCGCGCAAAAAGCCGTGACCCGTTGAAAATCCGTTATGGAAAAGTTTAATTAAGTCGATTTGGCAGCAAGTCGTGGTAATTTCATAAAACTCGAAATCGTGAATGTGAATGTCGCCGGTGGTGAACGCTAAGCGCACATCGTCGTCTAAATCCTTAAGCTCGTAGTATTTTTTGCTGGCCGACACGCCTATTTTGAGCATCGTGCCCATGGCGGTGTTGGAGTCGATATTTGCATTTTCGCGTTTGCTGTCCGACTCGGAAGCGTCTTTGCGCATAATGTCGTTCAAATCGTTCATGAACGACGAGTTCTTTTCGCGGTCGATTGTTTTTTGTTGGCGGTATAAAATATACCTCTTTGCAAGCTCGGCGTTGCCGGTTTTAATGAGGGTTTCCTCAACCATATTTTGGATATCCTCAATGGAGGGGCTTGTTTGCGAGTATTTTTTCTGAATCGCGTTAATAGCCGCCGTCGCTACCTTTTCGGTAGTCCACGGCAACTGAATTTTGATGCCTGTTCCTTGAACTGCTTTTTGAATTGCCGCGAGAATCTTTTCTCCCTTAAACTCTTCCTTCGTTCCGTCACGCTTAATAATATACATTGTGTTATAATACCTCTGTGGGTTTGCGCCGCGAATTATACCTACTGAATAAATACAATATGTGGTAGCGCGTATTCAATTGTAGTACAACATCTTGTAGCGGTCAATAAGCAGTTTGAATAAAATTATGTCGGTTTTTGCGGCGGAATAAAACAATGGTTTTGGAGGTCAAAAACTTAATATTTAAGTATCCGTACGGCGAAATTGCGCTTGACGGCGTGAGTTTCACCGCGGATGAAAACGGTTTGGCT
Organism: Christensenellaceae bacterium; assembly: GCA_031260775.1. Lineage (GTDB taxonomy): Bacteria > Bacillota > Clostridia > Christensenellales > DTU072 > JAISKW01. Next base: position 3,753 of record JAISKW010000171.1, on the reverse strand, counting down.
GTGTTTTCGAAACCGAAAAACGGAAAAACGACGCTATTAAACTGCCTTGCCGGACTAACTATTCCGTTGCCTCAAGGGGAGATTCTTTTGGACGGCGAAAGCGTTTTCGAAAAGAAGTTGAAAGACCGTGACGTTTGTCTAATGCGGGAGGACGGCGGACTTAATAAGTACAGAACGGCGCGGCATTGTCTTTCGTACCCGTTAAAAATCCGTAAATTTCCTAAAAACGAGATTTATCCGCTTGTAACCGAATCGGCAAAGACTTTCAATTGCGAGCACATGCTGTTTGACCTTTGCAAAAACTTAGATGCGGACGATGTTTGCCGCCTTGCCCTCGCCCGCGCATTGGTGCGCGCAAAAAGCGGCGCGAAACTAATACTGATAGATAACATCTTTAATGTAATGAAAGAGTATCAACGCCGCGAGGTGTTTGAGGAATTAAAACAACCCCTTCTTGCTCTGCGGAACTGCGGCGCGGTTGTGATTTTCGCAACGGATAGCGAGTACGAAGCCTCGGTTTTCAAAGAAAACGGCGCGGAATTTATTAAACTCTGAATTCGATATAAAATAGACGTAGGATAAAAAGTGTTGTTTTGTCACACTGCGCACAGTCGCAGGGTCCAATCCTTATAACGTATGGATTCTGCGACTTCGCGCAGAATGACAATGCAATTGACCGCTCCTTGAAACAGTTAACAAATGATTATAGATACGCATGTTCACGTTTACCCTCCGAAAATTTCGAAAAAGGCGGTTGCGCACATCGGCGAGTTTTACAAACTTACCATGCAAAGCGACGACGGCTGTATTGACGAGTACTTACGGCAAGCGAAACTAACTCAAACATCGGTTGCGCTTATTACTTCGGTCGCGACAACCCCCATGCAAGTCGGACGGATTAACTCCTTTTTACTCAGGACAATTGAAGAAGCGAAAGAAATCGAAGGCAACAACTGCGTAATGTATCCGCTCGCAACCCTCCACCCCGATTTAAGCGATGAGGAATTGAAATTCGAGCTAAAAGTCACCAAAGAAAACGGCTTTATCGGCTACAAACTTCACCCCGACTTTCAAGAGTTCGCCTTAGACGGTGAAAGAGCGTTTAGAATTTTTGAAGGTTTAGACGGCACAATGCCCGTTTTGGTGCATGCCGGCGATAACCGCAAGAGTTTTTCGAACCCCAAACGGGTTGCCGCGCTTGCAAAAGCGTTCCCCCATATAACGATAATTGCCGCGCATATGGGCGGTTGGTCGGAGTGGGACGACGTCGGCGTTTACGACAATTTAAGCAATGTTATGTTCGATACCTGCTCAACCTTAGGCTTCATTACCCCCGAACGCGCTTTGGGCATAATAAAGCATTTCGGAGCGGAAAGGTTTTTATACGGTACGGACTTTCCTATGTGGAATTTGAAAGAAGAAATCGAAAGATTTAATAAACTTCCCTTAACCGAAACGGAAAAAACCTTGATTTTATCCGAAAACGCAAAAAAACTGTACCGTTTGCAATAGTAGCCGATGCTTAATTAAGTGTGACACGGTCAAGGTTGTTTTTGTCGCAGTAGTCTTTGAAAATCGGAATATTGGAATCGGTTATATTAATGCTGTCGGCAATTTTGCGAGCTAAAGACATTTGCGAAATAGTCGGCGAAAATATTGCTTTTCCGCTTTGCCGTTCCCCCAACCACTCGCCCGCGCCGCGCAGCTCATAATCGCGTTCGGCAATTTTAATGCCGTCCGTTTCCTCACACATGGTTTTCAGGCGGTACAACTCGCCGTCTTTCTCGGTATACAAAAAGCAATAAGATTTCGCGCCGTTCCGTCCTATTCTTCCCCTCAATTGGTGCAGCGATGCAAGCCCGAACCTTTCCGCCGAAAATATTGTGAGTATAGATGCATTCGGCACGTCGATGCCGACCTCGATTACCGTTGTGGATATTAAAACCCGCGTCTCGCCGCTTCTGAATTTATTAAGTACCTCCGACTTTTCGGCGGCCTTCATTTTGCCGTGCAAAAGCGCGCATTTGCAGTCGGGATGCGCTTTTACAAATTCTTTGAAAAGCTCCGTTGCCGCCTCGCCCTTTGCGGAAATGCCCTCGGAGTCCTCAATCATCGGCGCGACAATAAACGCTTGCACTCCGTCGGCTTGAGTTTCTTTTGCGATATAGGCAAGCATCGATTTGCGTTTTTCCGTACCCACGACAAAGGTTTCGATATTATCCGCGCTATGGCGGCGGTTTATTTCAAAAATATCCACATCGCCGAACATCGTAAGTCTTAACGAGCGAGGAATAGGCGTTGCCGAAAGCGTTAAAACATCAACGTTTTCGCCCTTGCTTACAAGTTTTGTCCGCTGAGCAACGCCGAAACGGTGCTGTTCGTCGATTATTGCAACGGCAAGGTCGTTAAAAATTATTTTGTCGGTGAGTAGCGCGTGCGTGCCGATTATCACGGCAATTTCGTCGTTCTCTAACCCTTTCAAAATTTCTCTCCGCTCTTTAGCGGGAGTACTGCCCGTCAAGCATGCGCATTTTATGCCGAACGGTGACAGAATTTTTGTGAACCCCGCAAGGTGCTGCTCGGCAAGAATCTCGGTGGGGGCTATAATCGCCGTTTGCCGCTTTGACATTGCTGCAAAAAAACTCACACAAACGCAAACTGCGGTTTTGCCGCTCCCGACATCACCGCACAGCATCCCGTTCAGGGGTTTTTCGGAAAGGAGGGCTGCAACAATGCCCTTAACGGCTTCGCTTTGCGAGGGTGATAATTCGTAAGGGAACGCGTCTAAAATCGGCGAGATATCGCACGGCTTATAAAATTTTGTTCGCCGTGCAAGTCCGCGGATATAGCGGTAGGAGAGTATCCTTTTGACGGTTTCCTCAATATAAACGCGTTCGCGTGCGCGTTTTGCCTCGTCAAGAGACATCGGAAAGTGCGCCGAAACGTACGCGTTTTTGAGGTTTTGAAGTCCGAATTCTGCAGATACCGCTTCGGGGATAAGCGTTTCGGGGTAAAATTTTGAGGTTGCATCGGCAACGGCGTTTGAAAATACTGCTTGTCCGACAAGTCCGCGGGTGTAATAAATAGGCTTTATTCCCCTCAAAACGGCGTCTGAGGGGTCAAACGCCTCGCAAACGGGATTAATGAACTCAAAGCTCCTGCCCGTTTTTACAACTTTGCCGTAAACGCGCAACGTCGCGCCGGTTTTAACCGTTTTAACGACGTAATTTGAGTTGTAAAAAGTCAGTTTTACTTTGTAGGGTTTTGAGGAATCTATGTTGTTGTTAACCTCACCCGCGGCTCTGAAAACTTCGATTCTGCCCTTTCTAAACGGCTTGGCAACGGAAGTAATTTCAAGCTTAAACAGGACAAAATCACCGTTCTCAACGACCTCAGGAGGCATCGCAGCGTCCAAATCCAAAAGAGAAACGGGGAAACTGTCCAATAGGTCTTTGACCTCAAAAATCCGCAGCGCGTTGAATTTTTCCGCCGTTTTCGGGCCTATTCCCTTGATGTCCGCTAATTTAACCATTGTCCCGTTAATTTTAGCATAATTTGTGCAAGGCCGCGCTTTGAAAAAGAAAAAAATAATTAAAATCAAAATACACAAGTCTTAAAAAACATACTATAATATAGTAACCGCTGATTAATTCTTTCAAAAAGATTGCGATGAATTTTTTAGATAGAATTTTCGCGAATTGATTGAGTTTATTGGACATAATCGATTGAAATTCGCGGAAATTATAGCAAAAA
>JAISKW010000150.1 GCA_031260775.1 Christensenellaceae bacterium | reverse complement strand
CTGCGGTATTATCGGCGCTACAGGCTATGCCGGCGCCGAACTTGTACGTATTTTGTCTGGACACCCGAATGTAACAAAATTATTTTTATCTTCAACAAGCAGCGAAGGCAAAAATCTTACGGAAATAAATCCAAATTTTTTAAATATAGTTGATGCTAAACTTGAAGATGCCGAAACGGTAATCGTTGCGTACGGTACGGTAGCCCGAATCGCAAAAAGCGCGGTAAATGCGCTCCGTGCGCAAGGCATAAAAGCGGGGCTTTTGCGCCCGATTACGCTTTACCCGTTCCCCGAAAAGGCTTTGAACGATTTAGGAAGCAAAAAGAATGTTAAAAACTTTTTAACCGTTGAGCTTTCGATGGGTCAAATGGTTGAGGATGTACGGCTTGCGGTAAACGGACAAAAGCCCGTTGAGTTTTACGGCAGAGTCGGCGGCAATGTAATGACGGACGAAGATATTACGGAAGTTGTGAAAAAATTAGGGGGTAAAAAGTAATGGCGGTAGTTTTTAAGAAAACGGAGATGCTCACGGACAATAAATTTCATTATTGTCCCGGTTGCTCACACGGAATAGCGCATAGGCTCGTAGCCGAGGCGATTGAAGAATTAGGCGAAATGGGTAACGTTATCGGCATTGCGCCGGTAGGTTGCGCGGTTTTCGCGTACAACTATTTTAACTGCGACGTTCTGCAGGTCGCGCACGGACGCGCCCCGGCAGCGGCGACGGGCGCAAAAAGAACAAATCCCGACAAAATCGTGTTTGCTTATCAAGGTGACGGCGATTTGGCAAGCATCGGCACTGCGGAAATAATCCACGCGGCGGCAAGGGGCGAAAATATTACGGTAATTTTCATTAACAATGCAATCTACGGTATGACGGGAGGTCAAATGGCACCCACAACGCTGCTCGGGCAGAAATCCACAACCTCGCAAGCCGGCAGAAGCGCGATTTTGAACGGCTATCCCGTAAAAATGAGCGAGATGCTTGCAACGTTAGACGGCGCAACCTATATCGAAAGATGCGCCCTGAACGACGCTCCGAACGTGTTAAAAGCGAAAAAGGCAATAAAAAAAGCATTTCAAAACCAAAAGGACGGCAAGGGGTTTTCGATGGTCGAACTTTTGTCAACCTGCCCCACAAACTGGGGTATGACGCCCGAGAACGCATGCGATTTCGTCAAAAACGAAATGAGCAAAATCTTCCCGTTAGGGGTATTTAAGGGGTAAACAGATATGGAACAAAGAATTATTATTGCCGGATTTGGCGGTCAAGGTGTATTGAGCCTCGGACAGTTCATAGCGTATGCCGCAATAGCAGATGACAAAGAGGTTTCGTGGCTGCCGAGTTACGGCCCGGAGATGCGCGGAGGCACGAGCAACTGCAGCGTTGTCGTGAGCGACACTCAGGTTGCAAGCCCGATTATCGCTAAGGCGGATTGCTTGATTGCAATGAACCGTCCTTCGCTTTTTAAGTTCGAGGACAGGGTTAGGGCGGGCGGCGTAATTATCGTCAACTCGTCGCTTATCCCCGACAAGGTCACACGGACGGACGTTACCGTGCTGTACGTTGACGCAAACGCGCTTGCATTGCAGTCGGGCAACGCCAAAACCGCAAATATCGTTGTTTTAGGGGCGTATTTGAAAGCGTCCAAACTTTTCCCTCTTTCGCTTGTTAAAGAGGTTGTCGAACATAAGTTCGCCGCAAAACCCAAAGTCATTCCCGCAAATCTTGCGGCACTTGACATTGGCTACTCGCTTTAATTCCAAAATGTTATCTTTTATACAAAAGCCGAAAATATTGCTTCCGAAAGCAATCCCTCTTGAGAAGTGGGCAACCGTCGCTTGTGACCAGTTTACGAGCGAACCGAAATACTGGGAGGAACTCCGCTCATACATTGGCGACAGCCTGAGTACCATTGATTTTATGCTCCCCGAAATTGACTTAAAGGGCGATAATTCCTCAAACGTTGAGCGGATTAGGCGCAGTAATGAGCAGTTTAAGAAAAGCGACTTTAACGAAATCAACTCGTATGTTTTGGTTGAGCGCGCGTTCAATACCGGCGAAAGGCGTACCGGAATTATGGTTTCGGTAGACCTAAGTGCGTATTCGTACGAGGGCGATAAGGTTTTTATCCGCTCCTCCGAGGCGACCGTTCCCGAGAGATTGCCCGTACGCGTGGACATCCGCAAAGTTTCAAAGATAGAACTTCCTCACACGCTTTTACTCTTAGACGATGCCAATCAAACCGTCATCGAACCCGTTGCGGCATACAAGCAGAGCTTCGAAAAGGTCTACGATTTCGAACTTAATATGGGCGGCGGCCGTATAACGGGCTACAAAATTCCCGATTATTTCAACATCGATAAAAAGATATACGCTCTCTTGAACGAGGAACTGCAGGTGTCAAAATACGGCGAATACGCCGGCATTGCTCTCGCCGTCGGCGACGGAAACCACTCAATCGCCAGCGCATACAAGCTTTGGGACGAGTCCGGACGCCCCGAAAACTCCCCTTTGCGCTATTTCCTTTGTGAAATCGTCAACTTATACGAGGGCGCGGAGTTCGAACCCATTCATCGCTACATCGAAAACCCCACCGCGGAGTTTTTGCAAAAGCTACAAAAACTATCGAACGAAACGGTTGCCCCCGGCGAAACCGGAGCGTTTGTTAAAACCATTGAAAACAATTCTCTCCATTATTTCGGTTCTACCTTAGACAAAGCGCGCGTTTATCAGGTCGTTCAGTCCTTTCTCGATTCCGAAAAGGAAAACGGCTTAAAGGTTGACTACGTTCACAGCGAAACCCACCTTTCCGCTATCGTTGCCGACAAGGGCGGTCTCGGCATTTCTATGCCGTCGTTCCCGAAATCCGCCCTCTTTCCCTTTATCATTCGCGGCGAAAACCTCCCCAAAAAGTCATTCTCTATCGGTCAGCCCGAACAAAAACGCTACTACCTCGAAGCCCGTTGTATTAATGAGTGATTAATTTGGGATGGGGAGGAATCTGCATTTTAGAGTAGTATTCTCCTCCCCTCCCAAACCTACCCCTACCTCTTGCAAAGCTCATCACAAGGCGCAACTACGCGCCTTGTTTTAATTACCTCTTATGAAAAAAGAAAACGGGCGCAACATTCGCGCCCGTTGTGTAATATCTTAAATTTTGTTTTAATTTCTTACAAGAAACATAAGGCAAAATCTGCTTTGCAACGGCAAAGCTTACGCACCCGCGCAACGGCAAAACTTACGCTTTGCCGTTGCAGCCGAGAACCTTGACAAGCTTGTTCTGAACGAGTTCCTGAATAGCGGCGCGTGCGGGTTTGAGGTACTGACGGGGGTCGAAGTGCGCGGGGTTTTCGGTAAAGTATTTACGGATAGTGGCGGTCATAGCCATACGGAGGTCGGAGTCGATGTTGATTTTGCAAACGGCTGACTTCGCGGCTTGGCGGAGCATTTCCTCGGGAACGCCTTTCGCGCCGGGCATATTGCCGCCGTAGCGGTTGATTTGCTCAACGAGGTATTGCGGAACGGAGGACGCGCCGTGGAGAACTATAGGGAAACCGGGCAGGCGTTTGGAAACTTCCTCAAGAATATCGAAGCGGAGTTTCGCTTCGCCTTTGAACTTGAATGCGCCGTGCGATGTGCCGATTGCGATAGCTAAGCTATCAACGCCGGTTTTTGAAACGAACTCTTCAACCTCTTCGGGACGGGTGTAGGAGGAGTCGGCTTCGGAAACGTTAACGGCATCTTCAACGCCTGCGAGACGACCGAGTTCGGCTTCGACGACGACACCGTGGTCGTGTGCGTATTTGACGACGTTGCGGGTAACTTGAATATTCTCCTCAAAAGAGTGGTGCGAGGCGTCAATCATAACGGAGGTAAAACCGCCGTCAACGCAGTCCTTGCAAAGGTCGTATGAGTCGCCGTGGTCAAGGTGAAGGCAAATCGGGAGTCCCGAGTCCTCAACGGCTGCCTCAACCAATTTTTTAAGATAAGTAGCGTTTGCGTATTTGCGCGCACCTGCCGAAACCTGAAGGATTAAAGGGGCGTTTTCCGCCTTACCCGCTTCAACAATACCTTGGATGATTTCCATATTGTTGACGTTGAACGCGCCTATGGCGTAGCCGCCCTCGTAGGCCTTTTTGAACATTTCTGTTGTATTTACTAATGGCATATTTTGTATTGGTTCATCAATGAACTCTATAATTATACTTCATACAAAGGATTGTAAACAATCGGGGTTTTCAATTATTATTAAATAGATGTACAACTTTTTTGCCGCGGTGTCGCGAATGAAACATATTGAAAGGTGGAATCTTATGCGCTCGAGCGCGAAAGAGAGCTTGAGCGAGCACACGTGCGAGGTTGCAATGCTTGCCGCCGCGCTATGCAATATCAATAATGCGGTTTTTGACGGTAAAGCCGATGCCGGGAAAGCCTCTTTAATTGCGCTGTACCACGACGCAAGCGAGGTTTTCACGGGCGATATGCCGACTCCGAGCAAGTATTTTAACGAAAAAATGCGCTCAGTTTACTCGGAACTTGAAAAAAGCGCGGACGAAAAGCTTTTGGGCATGCTGCCAAAAGAGCTGAAACCCGCATATCAGGAGATTTTTTTTGCGGATAAAAACAGTATTGAGGCAAAATTCGTAAAAGCCGCCGATAAGCTATCGGCATATATCAAGTGTTTGGAGGAGCGTAGCAGCGGCAACAGCGAGTTCAAGGATGCCGAAAAGTCGCTTAAAGAAATAATCAACGCAATCGATTTACCTGAGATTAAGTACTTCATAAATGAGTTTTTGGGCGCGTACGGCAAAACCTTAGACGAATTAAAATAGTTATTCCGCAGCATACATTTAATAGTGTATAAAAATTACGAAGAGTTCATTTCGAGCGTTGAGGCAATCGAGGGCGTCGAAATACAAAATTTTGCCCAAACCGAAAACGGTCTTGTGATACCGCTGTTAAAAAAAGGCAAAGGGCAGGTTAAAATTTTAGTCGTAGCGGCAGTTCACGCAAGAGAATATATCACAACGCCCCTTGTGCTTGAATTGTTAAAGGAATACAATCCAAGCAAGAATGTACGGTTCGACGTTGTGCCGATGCTCAATATTGACGGCGTTTTTATGTCCTTGAATGACGAATCCGAACGCTTAAGAAAGTCCAACGCGCGCGGAGCCGACCTCAATTGTAACTTCAATGCGCTTTGGGGCGAGGGGAAGGGTAACCGCTTTGGGTACGCTTCGCTTTCGGGCGACGACGGCTCGGGCAGAATGGGAGCCTGCCCCGAAAGCGAGGCGGAGGCTGAATCCGTCGGTAGGCGAATCCGCTTATACGATTACAGCCTTGTCGTTGCGTATCACTCTAAGGGCGAGGAGGTTTATTACGGCTTCGGGGCGGACACAAGATATAAAGAATACGCCGAAAGATACGCTGATTATTTAGGTTACACCCTAAAGACAACGCCGTACTCCGCAGGCGGACTAAAGGACTACTTTACGCTTAGGACAGGTCGCCTCGGGTTAACCGTCGAGGTCGGCAACAACGGGTTAGAGCATCCTATAG
>JAISKW010000144.1 GCA_031260775.1 Christensenellaceae bacterium | reverse complement strand
GACTATGATGGCACAATTAACGCGTACAATAATTATACACTAACCTTGATTTTCACAAAAAACACCAAGACCCTGTATAATTAGTGGTAATGGACTTCAACGCCGCGATAAAAGAAAATAATTTCCGCTATAAAAAGCAGTTGGGACAAAACTTTTTAAGCGGCACTAACCTTCTTTCCGCTATCGCCGCCGACTGCGGCGCGACCCCCGACGATTTGGTTTTAGAGGTCGGCACCGGCGCGGGCGCGTTGACACGTGCGCTTGCCGTCGTTTGCAAAAAGGTAATTTCGTTTGAAATAGATACCGACTTGAAACCTATTCAGGAAAAAACCCTTTCGGATTTATCAAATGTTGAGGTTGTATATTCGGATGTTTTGAAAATGTCCGACGGCGAGCTTTCGGCAATTACAAACAACGAGCCGTTCAAGGTGTGCGCGAACATACCCTATTACATCACCGCGCCGCTCATTTTGCGCTTCATAAATTCCTCTCTTTCTGTAAAAAGCATAACCGTTACCGTTCAAAAAGAGGTTGCAAGCAAATTGACCGCTGCGCCCGGCGACCCCGATTACGGTTCGTTAACCGTTTTTGCACGCCTCAAAGGCACCGTTACCAAAACGCGCGACATTTCGCGCAAAGCGTTTTTCCCCGTACCCGACGTCGATAGTTCGGTGGTTCGGATAGAGCTTGACCGTACGGATTTATCCGCAGAGGAGTTCAAAAAAGTCAACAACACCGTCAAAATAGCTTTCCAAAACCGCCGCAAAACTCTTAAAAATAATCTTGAGTCCTTATCAAAAGGCGGTAAAAACGGCGTATCGGCGGCACTTGCGGCAATGGGTAAATCCGATACGGCAAGAGCGGAAGAGCTATTACCCGACGAATTTATTAAACTCACACAATTATTATGACTGTAGTTAAAATTACATTTGAAACCACTCACGAGGGCGCGGATTTCCTCGCTGACGCATGCTTTTCGGTCGGAGCCTCCGGGGTTGAAATTTCCGACATTGAGGACGTTAAGGAGTTATACGGCAGCGGCATCGTTTGGGATTATATAGAACCCTCCGTTTTAGAGGGGAGCGATACGGTTTTGCTCTCCTGTTGCATCGACGAAACGGATTTTGAACGCAAGGTGCAAGAAATTAAAGACGAAATCTCGTTTTATACCGACATTGACTTCGGCACGCTACGGGTGACCAAAACCGTACTTGCGGATACCGATTGGTCAAAAGAATGGCGCAAGAATTTTGTGCCGATAAATATCGGAAAGTTCAGAATTATCCCGATTTGGCTAAAGAAAACTGACGAAAATACCGAGGATTTGATAAAACTTTATATCGATCCTTGCGGCGCGTTCGGCACGGGCGACCACGAAACGACAAAGCTGTGTTTAGACGGAATTTCGAAGCTTTCGTTAAAAAACAAGTCGGTAATAGATGTGGGCACGGGCAGCGGAATCCTCGCGGTCGCAAGCTGTTTAATCGGGGCAAAGAGCGTATACGCGTGCGATATCGACAGCCTTGCAATAAAGAATGCGGAGGTAACTGCGGCGGAAAACGGCGTTTCGGACAAAATAACAATCGAGGAGCGCGACCTTTTGAGTGACAAAAGCATAAAGGGCGACGTTATACTTGCGAACCTCACCGCCGACATTTTGGTCAGGCTTTGCGCAGGGTTAAAGGAGCATATCAACGAGGACGGCATTATTATCGTTTCGGGCATCATACATTCGCGGAAAGACGAAGTGATTACGGCATATACTTCGAACGGTTTCACTTTGAAGAGCGCGCATGTTATGGGTGAGTGGAATTCGCTTGTCTTTGGGATATAGATTATAATTGATTCATTATACGGTGCGGCTTAATCGCCGATAATAGGGAATGGACTAAGAAAGTCCGCAGCCCCCGCTACTGTAGCTACCTCGCAATATTGCCACCGAAAGGGAAGGCATATTGGTAATGACATCCGTTATTATTGTAGAAGTCAGGAGACCTGCCGTATAAGTTATTATTTGGCTCTATTCGGTGGGAATGGACGGAAAACAGAAGAAGCGCGGCAATACCGTTTCTTTTTTCGCTCCCGAAAACCTCCCTCGAAAGGAGGTTTTTTATGAAGAAAACAAAATTCACCATCTTTTTAGTCGCGGTAATTGCCGCATTAAGCACCGTATTTGCTCTATCGGCTTGCGGCAAGGAGGAAGCCCCCGACAACTCGGAGGGCGTTTCGATTACGGTTGTCGTACTTCAAGGAGATGCTGTGCTGTTTAATAAAACCGCCGAGACGACGCAGAGTTATCTGCGAGATGCTATAACCGCCGATTTTACCGAAATAGGACTTGTCGGCACGGAAAGTGAATACGGGTTTTGGACGGAAAAAGTTAATATTGTACTGTATTTCGACACGCCGAACGCCGAAACGTCTTCGCTTGATCCGAAATCCGCCGACGAATTCATTGCATATTATTCGAGCATTGACGACCCGTTATACACCTCAACCGAATTCGGTACGAAATTATATGACGGCAAAACTTTTGCCTCAAATGCCTTAGGGGTTTCCGAAATGCCCGTATTTAACGGCGCGATTTATATTATTACTGTAGCGACATTCGGTAACTGATTTTGTTTGACTCCCGTGTTAAAAAAATAGCCGAAATAGGGGTGTGCGCCGCTCTTATGTTCGTAGGGCAGGTCGCTCTCAGGGTTATACCGAACGTTGAGGTTGTAACGCTGTTTGTCGTTTGCTTTTCGTTCGCGCTGGGGCTTTCGACGGCGTTGCCGGCGGCGGTCATTTTTTGCACGCTCGAATGGGTGTTATACGGCTTTGGGTATTGGGTTCCGGCATACTATGTCTATTGGAGTTTGCTTGCCGCAACGGCAAACTTAACACGTTTACCTAAAAGCCGCGGAGGGCAAGCCCTTGTTGCCGTTACGGTTGCGGTGGTTTGTACGGCGGCGTTCGGGTTTTTAACAACGCTCGCGGACTCGCTTTTTATTGTAAAAACGGCGGCGGATTTCGTACGGCTTTATCCTATTATATATGCACGCGGAATTTACTTTTATTTGGTTCACGTCGTAAGCAACGGCATAGTTGTCGGTCTGCTGTTTTTACCCATTACAAAATTGTTGCAAAAACGATTAACAAAACTTTAACGTTTCGTTAATATTTTCAAGACATAACGGCAATATTATTTATGTGTAGAACATAGAATTCTACACGGGAGGTAAATATGAGCACAATAATTGAAGTTTTTGCGATAGCCTTAGGGATTAACGTCATCGTCGGCACGGGAGTAGCGTTAATCGCTAAGTTTTTCCGGGTCTAAAGACGAATTTGTTTTGATGGATTATCAAAATATCCTTGTCATTCTGCGCGAAGTCGCAGAATTCATTTAACGACAGCAAACACCTGTTGCGCCGATTTTGCGTTTAATAAAAAGAATTATAAAATATTAGTTGTTTGTATTGTCGGGAGAAATCCCACGATACTTATGTTTTAATTGTAAATTACAGCCCTAACTAATGCAAGAGGCATTGGGAAGGGTAAATTTGCGTTTTGAGCAGTATATCGGTTTCCCGATATGCAGCGCAGAACGATTATATCCAAAATAAAAATGACTAAACGCTATAACGACGCAAAGTTCGGTAAGACCGAACGCAAGTCCTTTGCTTCAACGAAAAAAATCGCCGAGCTTCCAAACCTCGTTGAAGTTCAAAAGAACTCTTTTATCGAGTTCAAAACTGACGGCATCGAGGATGTCCTGAAGAAGACCTTTATAAGAGATTACACGGGGAGATTCGAGCTGACCTTCAAAAACCACTCTTTCAAGGACAGCGGCGAGTTCTCGCAAAAGCAATGCAAAATCCGCGAAAAGACCTTTGCAAAATCGCTTTGGGCAACCGCAACCTTAGCCAAAATCAAGGAAGGCGTGGTTGAAGAAGTCGTTGAGGACGAGGTTTTCTTAGGCGACTTCCCCGAAATGACCGACACCGGCACGTTTATTGTGAACGGCGCGGAGCGCGTTATCGTTTCGCAAATCGTCCGCAGCCCCGGCGTTTATACAAGGAACTCCGAAAAACACGAGGGTAACTACTATGATACGCAGCTTATCCCCTCGCGCGGCGCGTGGTTGGAGTTCGAAGAGCAGCTCGGCACGGCGGCGCAAGGCTTCCCGATTTCTTTAGACGTCCGCGTTGACCGTACCAAAAAGGTATCGGCAACGCTTCTTTTGCGCGCGGTGGGTTACCCCTCGGACGAGGACTTGGTTGAACAACTCTGCGTTGATATAAAAGACGGCGACGAGTACGCTAAGTCCGTAAACGACATCATTCTCAAAACGATGCAAAAGGACATATCGAACAGCGCGCCGATTAACGGCCCTATCGATACCGAATACAACGCAAAATTCGAGGTTTACCGTAAGCTTAAGCCGGGCGAAGTGCCCACGCAGAACGGTGTAAACTCACATATCGAAAACCTGCTTTTCAAAACCGAAAAATACGATCTTTCGCACGTAGGTCGCTACAAGTTCAACAAAGCGTTGTCGATTGCAAGCAGAATTGAGGGCAAAATCGCCTACAACGATATTATTTCCCCCGAGGGCGAGGTTTTAGTTTCCGCCGACGAGGAAATCCCTTCTTATGTAGCAACGCTTGTACAGAATATGGCAATCCCTTATGTGGACGTCAAAAACCGCTACGGCGACTGCTTGCCCTACCGCGTCATCGGCAACCTTATGGTTGACATCAATTATTATGTTGATAACGCAACCGAAGCGACGGGAATTAATGAACTTGTTTACTATCCTAAATTGAAGGCTATCTTGGACGAAACCGGCTATATTAAGGGCGAAAAAGCGAACTATGACGAGCTTGTTGCAAAATTAATTGAAGAAAAAGCCGCTTTAGTGCCGATGACCCTCAAAAAAGAGGACATTTTAGCCTCGGTTGCCGCAAACCTTGCAATGCGCAGAGCCGTTGCCGACGGCGTAGGCACGGCGGACAACATCGACCACCTTTCGAACCGCAGAGTGAGAGCGGTAGGCGAGTTGCTCCAAAATATGTTCCGCGTAGCAATGGCGCGCGTTGAAAGGGCCGTCCGCGATAAGGTACAGTCAATGGATGCCGCGACCGTCACCCCGAAGAATATTATCAACGTTAAACCCATCACGGCGGCAATCCGCGAGTTTTTCGGTTCGTCGCAGTTGTCGCAGTTTATGGACCACCCGAACCCGATTGCTGAGTTAACCCATAAACGTAAGATTTCGGCGTTAGGCC
>JAISKW010000108.1 GCA_031260775.1 Christensenellaceae bacterium | reverse complement strand
ATTATCGGCGCAGTCGAAGGCTACTACGGCGGCAAGGTCGATATGCTTATGGAGCGCATTAAGGACATTTTAAGCGGCGTTCCCTACATCGTAATTTTAACGCTAATCAATTTACATTTCGTAATTACGGGCAAAATGTCGCAAATCACGGGGCTTGCGCTGTCGTTTATCGTACTCGATTGGATAGGGTTTTCCGCGCTTATCCGTATGCAATTTTACCGCTTTAAGGGGCAGGAATATGTGCTTGCGGCGCGAACCTTGGGCGCGTCGGACGGTAGACTTATGCTTAAACACATTTTCCCGAATTCATTAGGAACGATCGTCACGAGTTGCGCTTTGGCAATCCCGAGCGTAATTTTCGCCGAAAGCGCGTACTCGTATTTGGGACTCGTCAATTTCGATTCGGCAAAATTATCGTCCTTGGGCAGTATGTTATCGAGCGGCAGCGGATATATGATGAACTATCCGCACATAATACTCTTCCCGAGTATCGCGATTTCGCTTTTGATGATATGTTTTAATTTGTTCGGAAACGGGCTTAGAGATGCGTTCAATCCGACGCTAAGGGGGACACACGATTAAAAAATCGAAGATTTTTTAATGCGTCGGGGGGCGAATGGCGCGAGGCGAGTATGATAACTGCGTTAGGAGTGTTTTACACCCCCAACCTTCCCGAGCAAGAATCAGCACACCGCTACTAAAATAGCAAAAGCGCGAGGGTTCTTTAATTTACCAAATATTTTCGTGCAAACAGTTTACTGCGCATGGAAAAATACAATGAAAATTTTAGAAGTAAAAAACTTAAAAATTTCCTTTAGGACGAACAGCGGACGGGTGCAGGCTGTGAGAGGCATCGATTTTACCGTTAACGAGGGCGAAACCTTGGCGATTGTGGGAGAATCGGGCAGCGGAAAATCCGTCACGGCGCGCGCAATACTCGGCATTTTGGCGGGAAACGCTATTGTTGACAGCGGCGAAATTCTCTTTGACGGGCAGGATTTGTTGAAAATTGCGGAGGACGATTTCCACCGCATCCGCGGCGAAAAAATATCGATGATATTTCAAGACCCGCTGTCGTCCTTAAATCCCATAATTAAAATCGGCAAGCAGCTCACGGAGGCAATGCTTCTTAAGAACAAATCCGTACGCCGTAAAAGCAAAAAAGAGCATACGAATCTGCTGAAATTAATATCCGAAACCTTCGAAAAATCGGGTATAGTGTGCGCAAAAACCGACGACGGCAAACTGAATTTTGACGATATTACCGCGCTTTCGAACGCGGTTGAATTCTCGCGCCGCGAAAACCTCGTTAAAAAGGAAGCCGCGCTCGAAAGATTAAAACTCGCCCTTCATATTCTCGAGGACGATACCGAGTTAAAGAAAAGAAGCATAGACGGCTTCTTCAGGAGCGTTACAAACACGATAAACGAGCTTAAAACTTTTTTAACAACGGGTAAAGACAGCATTGTTTACACCTTCGAATCGTCGGTGAAATCGCAACTCTCGCGGCTTTACGGCGCGAAAAAACACAACTCCGCCGAAATAAAAAAGTACGGAAAAGCCAAGAAAAAGTACTATAACCGCATCGAGTTCGGAATGACGGTAAACTATACCGTGCAAGAGCCGTCCCTGATTGACCTATCGGAGGTTCGAAAAAACTTGACGCTTATCGTTACACGGCTTGGGGAATCGCTGAAAGCCGACATCGCAAACGAAAGCGGTGTTGATTATACCGAAAAGGCTACAGATATTATCGGATTGCTTAAGGAGTTGGAGGAGGCTTCGGGCAATATCGTAACAAAGAGCATCGCAAAAGAACGCGCGATAAAAATAATGGGCGAGGTAGGCATACCCTCGCCGGAAATCCGCTACAATCAGTACCCGTTCGAGTTTTCGGGAGGAATGCGGCAGCGCATAGTAATCGCAACCGCGCTTGTGGCAAACCCGAAATTATTAATCTGCGACGAGCCGACAACCGCTTTAGATGTGACCATTCAGGCGCAAATTTTGGAACTTATTAACGAATTAAAAGCGACACGCAATATTTCGGTAATTTTTATAACTCACGACTTAGGAGTCGTCGCGCAAATGGCGGATAGGGTCGCCGTTATGTACGCCGGCAAAATTGTCGAGAGCGGCACGGCGGAGGACATATTCTACGAACCGCGCCACCCATACACTTGGGCGTTACTGTCGTCTATGCCCGACACCGACACGAAGGGCGATTTGGAGGCAATCCCGGGCACGCCGCCTAATATGATTTACCCGCCGAAAGGCGATGCGTTCGCGCCGCGCAACAAGTACGCGCTTGCAATAGATTTCGAGCAAATGCCGCCCTTAATATCGGTTTCGGATACCCATAGCGTGGCTTCATGGCTTGTCCACCCGGATGCGCCTAAGGTTGACCCGCCGCTTGTAGTAAGCGAGCGAATCGCACGGATGATGGCTTTGCAAAATCCCGATAATGCAAATATCAATGACGGGAACGGAGGTGAGAATGAGTGACGTAGTGTTAAAGGTTGATAATTTATCACAACACTTCAAACTCGGCTCGGGCACGCTAAAGGCGGTCGACGGAGTTAGTTTCGAAGTTAGAAAAGGCGAGGTTTTGGGCATAGTAGGCGAGTCGGGCTGCGGCAAAACGACGGTCGGCAGAACCGTTATCGGGTTGTATCCTCCGACCGGCGGCAGCGTATATTTGAACGGCACGCGCATTTCGGCAGGCACAAAACTATTGGATAAAACCGCCCGGGATTATCACGAAGAATTAGCCGCAATTAAAGCCGACAAAAAAGCCGAAAAGAAAAATAAAAACACCTTGAAAATTCAAATGATTTTTCAAGACCCCGTTTCGTCCTTAGACCCCCGTTTGACGGTTATGGATATTATCGCCGAGGGGTTGATAATAAAGGGAGAGAGGAACAAAGAGGTTATCCGCGAAAAGGTTTATGCCGTTTTAGAAAAAGTCGGGCTTGTAAAAGAGCACGCGAACCGCTATCCGCACGAGTTTAGCGGAGGACAAAGACAACGTATAGGTATCGCAAGAGCGGTTGTTATGGAGCCCGAAGTCATAATTGCCGATGAACCGGTGAGCGCGTTGGACGTTTCGATTCAAGCGCAGGTCATACTGCTTTTGAACAAACTCCGCAACGAACTCGGCATAACTATTGTGTTTATTGCGCACGATATTTCGGTCGTTAAGTACTTTTCGGACAAGATT
>JAISKW010000076.1 GCA_031260775.1 Christensenellaceae bacterium | reverse complement strand
TGAATTTCACAGCCCCCTCACAAAGAAGCGATGCCGACAATAGCGGTAACAACGCGTTTTTACTGCCCGAAATTTTTACCGTTCCCTTTAATGCGTTTCCGCCGTTGATAAAATATTGTTCGCCCACGCATAAACACCGAAAGTTCGAATAGCTTCGGCATTACCTCCGCTACAATTTATGTTTTGCGGGGCTTGCGTTGTGATTTTATATTTGCTTTGAACTTGATTCCTATCTGCGAAACCAACCGTTGCGCGAGCATTACGAACGCCGCGCCGAACGCGGAGGATATCAGAGTATAGTATCGAATGAGAGTATCGAACCACCCGTGTGACAAGACTATATAAACCGCGAACCAAATTATGCAAAGTACGCAGTCGGAAATTTGGTTCAAAACCGCTATAACTTTGGGTTTTTTAAGTTTTTCAATAAGCTTTTTGAAAGTGTGAGACGCAAGCGACAGCACAATAAACGCGCTTCCTCCCGTAAGAAAGAAAAACCAACAACCAAATATCTGAATGTGCGTTTCGGTTAATGTCATTTGATGCAGGCGTGCGGAACGAAAACAGCCGCATTATGCGGCTATTTGAGCAGTTTTTTAACAAGTCCTTTGGATTTTGCCGCGCCGCCGTACGCAACGGAAACGATTTTGCCGATAATGCGCATCGTGCCTTGCTCGATATTGATTTCCTTTACGGTAAGCTCGTGCCCCTTGACCGCAAGATATTCGTTTGCAAGCGAAATGCCGATTTCCTCGGGCGAAAACCTATCGACATCCTTAACGCCGGTTAAGCTCAATGTGCCGTTTACAATATGTAGCGAGTGCGAAAGCTGTTCTTCTGCCATAATCCCTATATATTATGCTTATGACAGTTTAATAATACTTTGAGATTAACCGAAGAATGTGAGCAACAGTCCTGCGGCGACCGCGGAGCCGATAACGCCTGCGACGTTCGGGCCCATTGCGTGCATTAAAAGGAAGTTCCCGGGGCGGTATTTTGCGCCCTCAACTTGCGAAACGCGCGCCGCCATCGGCACTGCCGAAACGCCCGCCGAGCCGATTAGCGGATTAATTTTGCCTTTTGAAAGCACATAAAGAAGCTTCCCGAAAAGCAGACCGCCGATTGTTGAAAAGCAGAAAGCGAACAAGCCGAGCGCGATTATTTTCAGCGTTTCGAACGTCAAAAAGGTTTCCGCCGTCGCGGTTGCGCCGACCGTCAGTCCGAGGAAAATCGTTACGATATTAATCAACGCGTTTTCCGACGTTTCGGTAAGACGACCGACAACGCCCGATTCTCTGAACAAATTGCCGAGCATTAAGCAACCGATAAGCGGCGCGACGTCGGGTAAAAGGAGAATTACAACGATTGTCATTGCAATCGGGAAAATGATTTTCTCGATTTTTTTAACCTCACGGGATTGCTTCATAATTACCATTCTTTCGTTTTTGGTAGTCATAAGGCGCATTAACGGGGGCTGAATCAGCGGGATTAACGCCATATACGAATACGCCGCAACGGCGATGGGAGCCAATAAGTGAGGGGCTAATTTGTTAGTTAAAAATATTGCCGTGGGGCCGTCCGCGCCGCCGATAATCGCTATGCTCGCGGCTTCGTTCGCTTGAAAGCCGAACAATGTCGCTACAATAAATGCGATAATTATGCCGAACTGCGCGCCCGCGCCGAGGATTAAACTGACGGGACGGGAAAGAAGCGGCCCGAAATCCGTCATTGCGCCGATGCCTAAAAAGATTAAGCACGGATAAATGCCGAGTTTAACGCCCTGATAAAGATAGTACAAAAGTCCGCCGGCTTGAACGGGATAGCCGTGGTCGTTTAATACGACCGAGCCGTTTTCCATAAGAGGCGGGTCGGTTAAGCCGCCGAGCGGCAGGTTTGCAAGCAGAATTCCGAATGCTATGGGGAGTAATAAGAGCGGTTCGAACTTTTTTACGATTGCGAGGAAAAGAAAAACGCACGCGACGATTATCATAACCACGCTTCCGCCCGTAAAACCTGCAACGTCAAAGAGGCTTGCATAGCCCGAGTTTGTGAACATTTTGCCGATGGATTCGCCGATATTTATGCCAATGACCATTATTGCTTATCCTCCTTGTCTTTTTTAGTCAAATCCGAGAGAGCTTTTACGTCTTCCGCTTTTTTGATAACAAACGAAAGTGCGTAACAAAAACCCGTCAAAAATAACAGTACCGCGACAACCATCGCGAATATTACTAATCCGTACAGAGTGCTTTCACCGAATGACAGCACATCTTCCACAACACTAAGCATACGCATAAATTTTAACCTATTTTTAGGAAATAAGAAATTTTTCCTTATTTATAATTACAGTATTTTGCCCTTATAATAATATCGAAAATGGGTATCAGAATTTCAAACGCGGGGCTTTTAACCACAATTCAAGACAGAGGAAGATTGGGCTATACCGCCCAAGGCATTCAGGAGGGCGGCGCGGCGGACAAGTCGGCTTTCTCGCTTGCAAATTTCTTGGTCGGAAACTCCGGAGGTGAGGGCGTTTTCGAGACGACTCTTATGGGGCTTTCGGGCGTTTTCACGACCCCGGCGGTTTTTGCAGTGACCGGCGCGGACGTTGCGCCTACTCTTAACGACAAGCCGATATCTATGAATACGCCGCACCTGGCAAATACCGGCGACGTTTTAACCTCTGCATTTGCAAAGCAAGGGTGCCGCAGCTACTATGCTTTTCAAGGCGGAATTCATCAAAAAGAAATTATGGGCAGCCGTTCGACGAACGCAAAGGTCGGAATCGGCGGATACAAAGGCAGAAAGCTGCAAAAATACGATTTGATTTTCTTCGGAACAACGACTCCCGACATAAAAACCGCCCGTATTTTATCCGAAAAATCCAAAGCACGGATTGCGGAATACTTCCCTAAAAACGGCGAAGTAACAACGCTCCGCGTCGTTTTAGGGCTGCAAAAAGACTTATTTACGGCGAAAGGAATTGCTGACTTTTTCTCGTCCGAATACACCCTAACAAACGACAGCGACCGCATGGGAACAAAGCTCACGGGCACTCCCGTTGAAACAATCAGCGGTTCGGATATTGTATCCGACGGGATACCGCTCGGTGCGATACAGATACCCGCAAACGGACTTCCCATAATAATGGGGGTTGATCGTCAAACGGTCGGAGGGTATGCGAAATTAGGTACGGTGATATCCGTCGATATGGACATTATCGCGCAATTAAAGCCGTCCGACGCGGTAAAATTCAAGGAAGTTTCATTAGCTGAAGCGCAGGAAATTTACAAAGAAATATATAAGGAAATAAATTAAAGAATGGTACAGGTTAATCATATTACATTACAATTCGGGGGGCGTGTACTTTTCAACGACGTCAACCTGAAGTTCGCAAACGGCAACTGTTACGGCATAATCGGTGCGAACGGCGCAGGAAAATCCACGTTTCTGCGCGTTTTAACGGGCGAATTAGAGCCTACAAAAGGCGACGTTATATTCGAGCCGACCGA
>JAISKW010000024.1 GCA_031260775.1 Christensenellaceae bacterium | reverse complement strand
GCTTGCTATGCCCGCAAAACGCATAACAAAAAAAATCGAAAACATTATCCGCGAGGAAATGGACAAAATCGAAGGGCAGGAAGTAATGTTCCCCGTCGTTATGCCCAAAGAGCTTTGGGAGGAATCGGGGCGGTACAACTCCATTCACGAAGAGTTGGTACGCTTCAAGGACCGCAGCAACAAAGATATGCTGCTCGGGATGACCCACGAGGAGGCGGCGGTGCATTTGGCGCGTTCGTTTACCAGCTCGTATGCGCAGCTTCCGTTTATGATTTATCAAATTCAAACCAAGTTCCGTGACGAGGCGCGCCCCCGCGGCGGACTTATCCGCGTACGCGAATTCACAATGAAGGATGCGTACTCATTCCACACCTCGCAAGCCGATTTGGAGGAATACTACAAGCGTGCGCACACGGCTTATGAAAATATTTTCCGCCGCATAGGGCTTAAAAAGTTCGTATCCGTTGCCTCTGACAGCGGAATGATGGGCGGCGCGGTTTCGCACGAGTTTATGCTGCTTGCCGACGCCGGCGAGGATACCATTGTATTGTGCGACGCTTGCGGATACAAGGCTAATATGGAAGTCGCAACCGAAATGCCGCTTGAAGTTGCCGCGCAAACCAAAGCAAAACCTATTGCGGAAGTATTCACCGGGGAGGCAAAAGAGATTGCCGAAATCTGCGCGCTTTTGAAAATTACTCCCGAAAAAACGATTAAAGCCGTGAGCTACAATATAAAAGGCACCGAAAAAATCGTGCTTTGTTTCATCCGCGGCGACTATGAGGTTAACGAGGCAAAGCTTAAAAAAGTAGTACAAGCCGACGTCGCGCCGTCCAATTTGAAAGACGGCGAAACGCTCACCGCCGGCAACATCGGCATCTTCAACCTGAATCTAAAAGATGCAATAATCGTGTACGATGTCACACTTAACGGTACTCAAGGAATGGTTACGGGTGCCAATAAGGCGGATTATCATATTGTCAATGTCGATGCAACCCGTGACTTAAAAGGCGTGAATTTCGTAGACATTGCAAAAGCAAAAGAGGGCGGACGCTGTCCCGTTTGCGGCAAGCCGTTGACCTTAAGCGGCGGTATCGAAATCGGAAACATCTTTCAGCTCGGCACAAAGTACACAAAGACGATGGAAATGACGGTACTCGATGCGGAGGGAAAATCGTTTAACCCGATTATGGGTTGCTACGGTATCGGCGTCGGACGGGCATTAGCTTCCGTTGCGGAGGAATCGAGCGACGATAAGGGGCTTATTTTCCCTATGTCAATCGCGCCGTGGCAAGTGTATTTCTGCCCTTTGCGCATTGACGACGAAACGATAAAAGCCGCCGCAGAAAAAGTATATGCAGAGTTAAATTCTGCGGGAATTGAAGTGTTATATGACGACCGCAATGCCGCGCCGGGTTATAAATTTGCCGACTGCGACCTTATGGGAGTACCGCTCCGCGTTGTAATTTCGCCCAAGTCCTTAGCCGACAACGCCGCCGAAATTAAAGCTCGCGACGGCTCTTTAGATATAAAAGTGTCTTTAACAGAGCTTGTTTCCGCATTAAAAACTGCTATTTCAAACGCATTAAACAAGCTTGCATAAGGTTCTTTACAACTCACGGAACTCGCGTTACAAGTTCCCTTTCGGCGCAATCGAAAGCGGTGCGGAATTCCGCATTACGTTTCCCGTGAGCGAAAGCCTTTACCCTAAAAAAGCGTATTTGTTTATGCGCAAATGGGGTAGCGAGTTCTCCGAAAGTTACGAAATTCCGTATCATAAACAAGAAAACGGTTTTTCGGTATACGAAGGGAATTTTGCAAAATCGGAGGTCGGAATTTGGTTTTATCGCTTCGAGGTTCTCACGTTTAACGGCGATATTTTATTTGTCGGCAACGACGGCACGGGGCAAGCTTTTATCGGCGATTCGCTGCCGGAATGGCAATTGACGGTTTATGCACACTCGGATAATCCCCCCTCTTTTTTGGACGGCGGCTTAATATATCATATATTTGCCGACCGCTTTTGCCGCGTTGAGGACGGCAAAGCCGCGCGGTTCGGGCGAATGAAAGCGTGGAACGACGATGTGGATATTATCGACCCCGAAGACTGCCGTAACGAAAAAGAGCCGTATACCGCCTCGGATTTTTTCGGCGGAAACATTAAAGGTATAGCGTCAAAGATTCCGTATTTTAAGAAGCTTGGCGTTACGGCGTTGTATTTATCCCCTATAACCGAAAGCGTCAGCAACCACCGCTACGACACGGCGGATTACCTTAAAATTGACCCTCTTTTCGGCACGGAGGACGAGTTCAAAGCGTTATGCGAAGCGTTGAAAAATGAAGGAATCAGCGTTATTTTAGACGGCGTTTTTAACCATACGGGGAGCGACAGCGTATATTTTAACAAGTTTGGGCATTTCGGCACAAACGGCGCGGCGCAATCTAAGGACAGCCCGTATTACAAATGGTATACGTTTTATGACTATCCGTCCGATTATCACTCGTGGTGGGGCTGTACGAACGTGCCGACCGTTCGGCGTGACGCGCATAGCTTCCAAGACTTTATTTGCAACCAAGTCATACCGAAATATCTTAAATTAGGCGCGGCGGCGTTTAGGCTTGACGTCGTGGATGAGCTTTCAATTGAGTTTACCAAAAGCGTAGCGACGGCGATTAAGAGGGTTGATAAAAACGCACTCGTTATCGGCGAGGTGTGGGAGGACGCAACCGTTAAGGAAAGCTACGGCGAAAAGCGTGCGTATTTGCTCGGCGGCGAGTTGGACGGCGTTATGAACTATCCGTTCCGTACGGCTATTATCGATTTCGTTACGGGGATTATTACGGCTGACGAATTTTGTAATATTATTTTGCGAATCGTTGAAAATTACCCCAAAAATGCGCTTGCGAACTCGATGACGCTTTTAGGAA
>JAISKW010000002.1 GCA_031260775.1 Christensenellaceae bacterium | reverse complement strand
AAACTGCTCCTTGCTATGCTTGACGAGTTTCCGCTTGACCGCATAGATATTAATCTTCCCGATTGGTTCGCCGCGCTCCCCAAGGACAGCACGATTTTCAGCGAGATTGTCAACAAGGTCACAACCGAGTTGCCCGATATCAAAAAGATGTGCGACTATACCAAGCTAAACGCACTCTTTGCGGGAAGTACCGTACTTGAAGCTTCTCCGTCTATTACGGCGGACGCCGGCACGGGGGTTATCACCTTAGGTTATGCCGCAAAGAACGGGGTTTTCTATAAGGTTCTCAGCGAGGCGGCGGGCGAAACAATAGACAGTGAAAAGGATTTGCTCTCCTATATGTTCGAATCGGGCAAAGCGTGCCGCGATTATGCAAAAATCAAATCCGCGCTCGAAAGCGCGCGCGAAACGGGTTACGGTATTGTATCGCCCCTTATGGACGAACTGACATTGGAGGAACCCGAACTTGTCAAAAAAGGCGCGGGTTTCGGAGTCCGTCTCCGCGCCTCCGCGCCGTCCCTGCACATTGTCAGCGTTGACGTGACCGCCGAGGTTTGCCCTGCAATCGGCAGCGAACAGCAAGGCGAGGACCTCATTAACTATCTCATGAAGGAGTTCGAGGAGGACAAAGCCGGTATTTGGAATACCGCGATGTTCGGAAAGTCTTTATCCGACCTTGTTCGCGAGGATATGAACTCTAAGTCCGTTTGCGTGCCCGCAGACGTTCGTAAAAAGCTTAAAAAGACAATCGGACGCATCGTCAACGAAAGCAAAGGCGGCGTTCTGTGTATTTTACTCTAACGGATAGGTTTTTCGGGGAGAACAATGTCCTCCCACGCAGCAACACTCTCCCTTAATCGGGAGAATACAAAACAAGGCGCAACTTCGCGCCTTGTTTTCTTTTTTGAAGTTTATGATAGGCAAAAGCATACGCGGGCACAGCCCTGAAATTGGTTGTTGAACGCACGCGCATTAGAATATAAAATATAGGGAGTGCGTAAGAGAGCAATATTTTTTGTGTTGTTTCTAACGGCGTTGACTTGCTCGGCGGCGTTATTATTGTCGTGCGCGGGCACGGTAGCGACACCGATAATGCCCGAACTCGTAATTGCCGAGAAAACGCGTATCGAGCTTTCGAGTGACCTTACAAGCGAGCTTCATAAATATCAAATTTCCGCACGTGTTTTGCCTGCGGAAGCCGCACAAGATTTAGTATACATCTTTGTAGAGCAAGAAGCGGCGGACTATTTTACAATAACGCCCGAAGGATTGGTTACCGCAATCCCCGACCTTACGCAAACAAGCGGCGGAGGCCGCGCGAAGCTGACTACTCCGTTAGGGGAGGAAACCCCTGTTTATTATCATGTCCGCGTGTCGGCTAAAGACGATACAAGCAAGTTTGTTGAAATTGCATTTGCCACAATGAGCGGACTTGTGCAACGTGTTTCGTTCGATAGGCAGTTTGTTGAAATGAATATCGGCGACGCGCCCATTACGGTAAGCCCGGTTTTCACTCCTTATTTTTCCTCGCCTAACGCCGAATCGGACGGCGCGGTTCATTTTTTGTCGTCAAATCCCGACGTTGCAACGGTAAACGGAACGACAGGAGTTGTTACGCCGCTTTCGAAAGGCACGAGTTCGATTATTGTTACGGTAAACTCCGCAACGACAGTATCGGGTAAGACTCTGACCGCAAGGATTGACATACGGGTCACATATCCTTATTTGAACTATTCGATAAGAGTCCGCAACAATGACACCTCATTTTTGAAAATGTCCGCGGATAAGCTAATTACTTTCGACGTCGATTTATGGCGCGAAAATGACGATTTATCCGACCCCGACCCCGAAATTGTTTGGACGGAAAACGGCTATCCTATTAACGGTATCCCTACCGCTAACCAAAAGAGTCTGCATATAGTGCCGTCGCAAATATCAATGGTAAACCCGGGCTCGCACAAAATTGTAGCGACGCTTATCAGCGGCGATAAGCAGCAGGTTTTGGAATTGCCTACAATTACAATT
Organism: Christensenellaceae bacterium; assembly: GCA_031260775.1. Taxonomy (GTDB): domain Bacteria; phylum Bacillota; class Clostridia; order Christensenellales; family DTU072; genus JAISKW01. The sequence goes on along the minus strand of JAISKW010000002.1, from coordinate 7,300 downwards.
TACAGTCCTATCACGACCTTTAATATTTCAAAGCGCGAGTCAGGTGCGGACGAACTTCTAATTTATGCAAACACCGGCAGCGGTCAATATCCGCCCGACGGCTACGAATGGCGCATCTTAGACCTGACCGCCGCCGCGCAAAACGGGTATAATTCCACCTATACCGACCCGTATCTTGACCCCGCTATGTACGACTATGAAACGAGCGTCGGTATCCCCGACGAGGCGGTGTTGCCGAAATTAGTCGGCGGAAGTAATATCGGCGTTCTCAGTATGAGTTTGCAGTCGCAAACGCTTAAAAACTTATCGGATTACGCAATCGTTTGCTATCCGTTAATCCACGGCGAGTTAGCCCGTATCGGCACTACCGTAATCAGGCGCGTTTACGAGTGCGTGTTTAACGACTTGCCGAACGTCATTTCGGGCGTTTATGTGGACGGCGACTTTAGGGTAATAGATGACGTTGCGGAGTATAGACCGTATATCAAGTGGGATTCGTTAGGTTATAACACCTACTTTGACGTTGAAATTACTGTAAACGGCGAAAAGACATTGATATCGGGCGGACAAGGTAAGCCCTATTCGCAATATTTTACTGCCTATGGATTTATTATCCCGTCGGAAATTGCAACGCTTGCCGACGACTTTACCGTTACCGTGAGAGCGGTGCAACACAAAAATGCGTTCCCCGTCGTATATAGCGCAAACGATATCGCGCCGGGCGATTATCCTTTCCTTACCGAGATTTTCGACGGCTACAACCGCTACTTTGCAAACGCCGCCGACTTTGGCGACTATATTTCTTATATTACCGCATTCCGTCCGACGCCGGCAGATTATTATCAAAGCGGCGCGGACGGAGAGGATATCTACGTTTTAGACGTCGCATTCGGCTATACTTATGCCGAAAGTTTGGCGGAGCATATCGGACAAACGGTACGTAATAATGTAGGAACCGCACGCTATGCGGTAGGTGATTATTCAGGAACTACGGCATTAGTTCTTCCTAAGCTTCTTTCCTCTCCTCTTGCCGAGGGCGTAGAAGCGGACGAAACAAAGCAGTATATGCAACAAACGAACGGCGAACGGTTGCCCGAACTGCCGCTTGCGGTTTATGCAAGTACGGAAAGCGTACTGCGTTCGGCATTGCCGGTAGACTCGTTGCAACTCAAAAAGAGCGTTTCCACGAGCGAACAGTTGTATTTGGCATTGTCCTTAGGCTATAAGCCCGAGCCGGTTGAGGGAAGCGATGCGGAAGCGGTTTATGAGTATTTCCGTGCGGCACTGCTTTCGATTTGTAACGGCGTAATGACCGAGGCGCAAAAGGTCTTGGCAATTTATGACTTTCTTGCAACGAGCGTAACTTATGACACGGAGTTGTTCATTGAGGGCGACGCTGCCGGTGTTGATTATGACGGATTCTATTTGGAAGGCGTTGTGAACGGCAAAGCGGTTTGCGACGGAATAGCAAAAGCGTTTGTCGTAATGAGCCGTATGGAAGGCATAGTATCGCAAAAGATTAACGGCGTCGCAGGCGGCGGCAGACATGCTTGGGTGCGTACAATGCTTGACGGCGTTTGGTACCTGTCTGACCCGACGTTTGCCTCAAAAACCATTACAATCAGCGGCGAAAGCTACGAACGGCTAACGCATAAATACCTCCTGCAAACCGAGGCAACTTTCAATATCGACCATACGCCTTACTTAGGCACGGGATTAGGAACGGCGTTCACTCCTGATTCGGTGTTTGTTAACCTCACATTCGGTACGACTACCGTCCGCCACGGCATCTATTACGATAACGAGGTTACGGATTTACACTCAAAATACCTCATTCCGTTAAAAGCCGTAAACCCCACTGAGGCCATTTATTTCGAGTTATTTATCTCGCAGGATTATATGAGTACTCACTCGTATACCGATATCGAGCTTGCCGCATTGCGTATTAAAAATCGCCTTATTAATATCGGTCAATATTCCGCAATTACGTTTATAAACGACGGCAACGGCTACTTTACCTATATAATCGAAACGGTGTAGTCCTTTTGCAGGCGCGCTCCGATAATTTTATGTCCGATAATGAAGAAAGAATTGTCTCTCCCGACGATATCGGGGGAGAACAAGAAAACCTGCTACGACCGCGCAAACTTGGTGATTATGTGGGGCAAGAAAAGGTAAAAAGTAACCTATCGGTTTTTATGCGCTCCGCAAAAATGCGTGCCGACGCACTTGACCATTGTTTATTTTACGGGCCTCCGGGATTAGGGAAAACCACGCTTGCACATATTATCGCCGCCGAAATGGGGCAGGAAATCCGCATTACAAGCGGCCCGGCAATCGAAAGAGCCGCCGACTTGGCGTCGATTTTAACAAGCGTTTCGGACGGAGGAATACTTTTTATTGACGAAATCCACCGCCTCAACCGCGCGGTTGAGGAGGTATTGTACCCCGCAATGGAGGACTATGCGATTGATATAGTCGTTGGTAAAGGTCCGTCCGCAAAAACCTTGAGGCTCGGGCTGCCGCATTTTACGCTAATCGGCGCGACCACAAGGGCGGGAATGCTGAGCGCGCCGCTTAGGGATAGATTCGGGATAATCGCACGGCTTGAAATGTATACCCCCGAGGAGTTGGGTGCGATTGTCAGGCGCAGCAGCGGCATTTTGAATATTAAGGTTGAGGATGACGCGAGCGTGGAAATTGCAAAACGAAGCCGCGGCACACCCCGTATAGCAAACAGATTACTTAAAAGATTAAGAGATTTTGCCTTGTTCGATAGCTCCCGGACAATAACGCTTGCAATCGCAAAGAAAGGGTTAGATGCGCTTGAAATCGACAATTTGGGGCTTGATATAACGGATATTAATATCCTAAAAGCCATAATCGGTAAGTTCGATGGCGGGCCTGTGGGGCTTGATACTCTCTCGGCTGCAACGAATGAGGAGGCGGATACGATTGAAGACGTCTATGAACCGTATCTTATGCAACTTGGGTTTATTTCACGCACTCCGCGCGGACGGGTCGCCCTCAGACGCGCCTATGAGCATCTCGGCATTAGCTATACCGCCCGTCCCGACTTGTTCGACGGCATCGAATGATAATAAAGGATTAAAATATCCATAAAACAAAAGGGAAAGGGCGCATTTGACTGCGCCCTTTGTGTATTACCCAAACCGTACTTATATATTGTTTACTTCCCAAAAATCAAACGCAACACTACGCCCTCTGCGCACGTGGAGGGCGTTGCTGCTGCTTTTTGGGAGGGGATTTTTTGAAAACGGTCATAACGAACGGGTGAGTTTCGACAACATCTATTTTCTTTTTGATTAGTTTTTCAATGCCGACGAGGTACTCTTTTTCGTCAATATCGCAAAAAGAGATAGCCGTGCCGTCCTTGCCGGCGCGCCCAGTGCGCCCGATACGGTGAACATAAGTCTCGAACTCGTTGGGGAGTTCGTAGTTGACTACATGCGAAATATCGTCAATGTCAAGCCCGCGCGCCGCAATGTCGGTGGCAACGAGAACGCGTACATTGCCGCGTTTGAAACTGTTTAGCGCGCTTTGCCGTGCCCCTTGCGACTTGTTGCCGTGAATTGCCGCGGTGGAAATGCCGTCGCGGCGGAGTTTTTCGGCAATCTTGTCCGCGCCGTACTTTGTGCGCGAAAAAACTAAAGCCGAATCCATATCCTTGTTGTTCTTCAAAAGCCAAACGAGAAGGTCAAGCTTGGAGTTTTTATCGGTGAGATATACCGACTGTTTAATTGCATCAACGGTTGACGAAACGGGAGTTACGGTAACACTAACGGGGTCTATGAGGAGCGAATCGGTAAGTTTACGGATTTCAGGCGGCATCGTCGCGCTGAAAAACAAAGTCTGTCGTTTTTGGGGGAGCATTTCAACAACGCGACGTACGTCGGGGAGAAAACCCATATCGAGCATCCTGTCCGCCTCGTCAAGTACGAATATTTCCACATACGATGGGTCGGCGTAGCCTTGCCAAACGAGGTCAATAAAGCGTCCGGGGGTCGCAACCAAAATGTCAACGCCGTTTTTAATGGCGCGGATTTGCTCAACCGAGCTGACACCGCCCATAACAAGGCCTGTACGGAGGGTTAAAAACTTGCCGTAGTCCGAAAACGAGTCGTGTATTTGCATAGCAAGCTCGCGGGTCGGGGTGAGGATAAGCGCGCGGATTTTCTTAGAACCGGCGAAATCCGCTTGATTTGCCGTAAGCTTGTGCAGTATCGGCACGGCGAAAGCGCAGGTCTTGCCCGTGCCGGTCTGTGCGCATCCTAATATATCTTTTCCTTCTAACGCGGGGGGAATTGCTTGCTCCTGAATCGGTGAGGGGGTTGTATATCCTTTTTTTGCGATAGCGTCTTTAATGAGCCTATCGAAATTAAAATCTTCAAAATTCACTGTGTTCAGTCTAACCCGATTTCGGATTAAAGCAAAGTTTGTGTTAGGATGTATGGATTCCGCTCCTCAGTTTATACGGAGTTTCACTTTTTCAAGCATTGATATATAATAAAGATACGGAAGCAATTCCGCATTACCTTTCTCATCGCTTCGAAGTAACTTCATTGCGGAGATTAAGGCGAACCCTCCGTTTCGACAACGGTAAAAGGAGAAAATAAAATGGTATCAAAAGAACAAAAACAGAACATTGTTGCGCAATACGGCGCGACGGCAAGTGACACGGGTAGCCCCGAGGTACAAGTAGCTATCCTCACCGCAAGGATTCAGGATTTAACCTCGCACCTCAGCACCCACAAAAAGGACAACGAATCGCGCCGCGGACTTCTGAAGCTCGTCGGTAAAAGAAGGAACTTCCTTACCTACATCAAAAACAACGACGTTGATAAGTACAGAGAGTTAATAGCGAAGTTAGGCATCAGAAAGTAAACTTGTATAAAAGAAGGCGCGTTTTGTCCGCGCCTTTTTTTTGCAATTTGTCAAAAGAAAATTAAAATACAAACAGTATGAAAGAAAGCAAAATTTTTAAGACCGTAATCGGAGGAAGAGAGGTTACGGCAGAGATAGGGGGGTATTGTTCGCACAGCAACGGAGAGGTTTTCGTCAGATGCGGTGATACCGTAGTAATGGTTAACGTTACTATGAGCAAGGAACCGAGGGACGGGCAAGACTTTTTCCCGCTCGGTGTGGATTACGAGGAAAAGATGTACTCGGTGGGCAAAATTCCCGGCGGCTTCAAAAAGCGCGAGGGGAGAGCAAGCGACAAAGCAATTTTAGTTTCGCGCCTCATCGACAGACCCTTAAGACCGTTGTTTCCGAAGGGCTTATTTAACGACGTTGCCGTTGTAGCAACAGTTTTATCGGTAGAACCGGACGTTTCGCCGGAGGTATTTGCAATGCTCGGCTCGTCGATTGCGTTGTCGGTTTCGGACATCCCGTGGGAAGGCCCTACCGGCTCGGTAGTCGTAGGTTTAGTTGACGGAAAGTATGTTATTAATCCCAATTTAGCGCAAAAGGATAAGAGCCGCTTGAGCTTGTCGCTCGCCGGCACTAAGGAAGCCGTTCTTATGGTTGAGGCGGGGAGCTTAGAAATTTCCGAAGAGGAAATGCTCCAAGGTATCCTGTTCGGTCACGACGAAATAAAGAGAATCTGCACATGGGTTGAGGAAATTCAAAAAGCGGTAGGCAAAACCAAAAAGGTTATGGACTTGCGCCACGCCGCTCCCGAGGTTGAAAAAGCCGTTAAGGAATACGCGCAGGACAAAATCGATTACTGCTTTTCAACGTTTAACAGACAGGAAAGAGAAGTTAGAGAGGAAGCCGCCGAAAAGGATATTTTTGCGCACTTCAAGCCGCTCTTCCCCGATGCAAAACGCGATATCGGCGACGTTCTTTACGCAATGAAAAAGGAATGCGTACGCAAAATGATTGCGGATAAGGGCGTCCGTCCCGACGGAAGAACGTTAACGGAAATCCGTCCTATTTGGTGCGAAGTCGGCATATTGCCGCGAGTACACGGCTCGGGCGTTTTCACAAGAGGACAAACTCAAGCGTTGACGACGGCGACACTCGGAACGATTGCAGAAGTTCAAAAGTTAGAAGGCTTGGACGACGAAGTGTTCAAGCGTTATATGCACCACTACAATATGCCCCCGTATTCGACGGGAGAGGCAAAGTCGCTGAGAAGCCCCGGTCGCCGCGAAATCGGACACGGCGCGCTCGCAGAGCGTGCTTTAGAGCCGGTATTACCCTCGGAGGAAGCGTTCCCTTATGCAATAAGAACCGTAAGCGAAGTAATTTCTTCGAACGGCTCAACCTCGCAAGCATCGGTTTGCGGCTCGACCTTGGCGTTAATGGACGCCGGCGTTCCGATTAAAGCCCCGGTTGCAGGCGTTGCTATGGGTTTAATTCAAGATACCGTTAACAATAAGCTGCATATTATGACCGATATCCAAGGCATCGAGGACTTCTTCGGTGATATGGATTTCAAGGTTGCGGGCACCAAAGACGGCATTACGGCTATCCAAATGGATATTAAAATCCACGGAATCAACGAAACGATATTGAGAACCGCGCTTGCTCAGGCAAAAGTCGGCAGACTCCATATTTTGAGCAAAATGGTCGAGGTTTTGGCGGCTCCCCGTAAAGACCTTTCAAAGTTTGCGCCTAAAATCATTTCGTTCTCAATCCCCGCGGACAAAATCGGCGACGTAATAGGCAAAGGCGGCGCGGTTATTAATAAAATAATCGAAGAAACCGGCGTAAAAATCGATATCGACGACAGCGGCACAGTGTTCATCGCGGCGCAAAGCGGCGAGTCTGCAGGAATTGCAAAGAATCTTATTACCGCAATCATCAAGGACGTTGAAGTCGGCGAGGAGTTGGACGGAAAGGTTGTGCGCATCTTAGAGTTCGGCGCGTTTGTAGAGTACGCTCCCAAAAAGGACGGAATGGTTCACATTTCGAAGCTTTCGGATAAGAGAGTGGAAAAGGTTCGCGACATAGTTGAGGAAGGCGATAAAGTCCGTGTTAAGGTCATCAAAATTGATGAAAAAGGCAGGGTTGACTTAAAGCTCATCAAAAAGTATTAATCATTAAAGCATAAAAAAGAAGGACGGTTTGCGCCGTCCTTTTTTTTGTGGAAATGATTGGACATTGCGACTGCGCGAAGGATGACAATAATCCTCCCCGTTTTTGTTGAAAACGAACCGGGGGTGATAACATAATTGTCCGTTCACAAAGGTTAAAGTATAATTGTTGCATAATGAATGCTTGGCACGACATAAGCTCCGACAGAGTTTCACCGGAAGATTTCATCTCGGTT
>JAISKW010000183.1 GCA_031260775.1 Christensenellaceae bacterium | reverse complement strand
TTAACCTCATTTTGCAAGCGGTTGTCGTACCGAGACCCTTAGCGCGGTACGGTTTTACAAAAATCCCGAACGAGCACTCAACACTCGTTGTAATGAGCGAATTTGTAACGGACGAATCGCAAATGCTCGATGCAATTAAACGCATCAGAACAATTAAGGCTGCAAACAACGACCCGAACATTTCGTGCTGTCTTCTTGTTGACCTTAGGGCGGCGGACGAACCCGAAATTGCAAGCGACGAAAGCATAATTAAAGCGGCTGCCGATTTGGGAGCCGGCAGCGGCATTAACATTTTCATAAGGCGGCGCGTCCTGCTTGAAAAGCGATACGGCGCACTCGAAAGAAAGCGCGGCGCGATTGACGATTTAGTCCGATATCTTTGCGACGGCAAACGCGAGGCGTTCCGCTTTATCCTTGACGAAGTCACCGATACTCCTAAGTATTTTTGCGTTTTAGATGCCGACAATGTTACGGACATCGGGGGAATTAGGGAACTTGTAGGAGTGATTGCGCATCCCGATAACGCCGATTTCGATTTGATTGCACTACGGCCTAAGTTCAATTTGGCAAGCATAAAAACATACTATTCTAAGCGTTTTTTGAACGACAGCGCGTATGTCAGCTACCCTAATTTTACCTCGTTTTACTTTAATCTTTTCGGAATCGATATATTTTCGGGGAAGGGGATTTTCAGAACGGAGAGCTACAAAAACAAGTTAATCGGAGTACTGCCCCGCAACAAAGTTTTGTCGCACGACATTATCGAGGGCGCACTTTTGAACACAGCTTCCGCAGAAGTCGTATACGAGGACGCGCCGAAAACCTTTATTTCCGAGCGGGAAAGGCGCGCCCGTTGGGAGCGCGGCGACATTCAACTCCTTCCGTTTTTGAATTCACGGTTCGAAAATGCGGCGGGGGAGAGAGTAAAACACAACGTTCGTCCGTTTTATAAATTCATCATTTTGAAAAACGCGCTGTCCTATCTTGCGCCGCTTTGCGTTTTAACGCTCGGCGTTTTTGCGGCGTTCTCGCGTTGGCTCTTGCCGGCTTTTCTGTTCTTTTTTTTATTTAACCTTATCGAGGGGCTACTGAACACGCTGATTACGGGTGTCCGCAAGCGGCACCGTTTGCGCTACGTTGCCGCAGATTGCGGCGCGCAGTTTTTGGACGGAATTTGCGAAATGGCATTGATGCCGTACTACGCATTTTCAAATCTCTTTATAATTATCAAAACGCTCAAGCGAATGTTTTTGCGCGAAAACCTGCTTGAATGGAAAACTTTTTCGGCAAGTCAAGGGACGAAAAGCAGCAAACTTCTTGCCGAAGTCGCGCCGCCGCTTTTGGCGTTTGTTATTGTCGATATATTTGTTTTAGTGTTCGGCGGCAACTATTTGTCGCTTGCACTTTTCGCCGCGGCGGAGGTTTTCGCATTCATTTACCTGAATTTAAGCGGAATTCCTTTCAAAACTGCCGAGAGAACTGCCGATGCCGACGCGGAACTCAAAAAAATTGCACGTTTAACTTACGGATATTTCTCGTTTGCGTTTAATCATAGAACTCTGATTAGCGATAATTTGCAGGTAAAACCTTACAAAGGACTGTCCAAAACTACCTCGCCTACAAACTTAGGCTTCCAAATTCTATCGGAAATTTGCGGTTATGAGTTGGGCTTTTCGGAAAAATGGTCGGCGGAAAGCCGCATTTCGGCAATTATCGAAAACATATCACGGCTTAAAAAATTTCACGGGAATCTGTACAATTGGTACGACACACTTAAGCAAACCCCCGTATCCGACTTCGTTTCATCGGTCGATTCGGGCAACCTTTTGGCGTGCCTTATCGTCGCGGACGGCTTCGTTACGGACGCGGTGTTAAAGAGTGAAATTGCCGCGCTGATTAGGGCCACCGACCTTACGGTATTTTACGACACGCCGCGCCGCCTGCTCTTTACGGGCGTCAACGCCGAAAGCGGCAAGGGTGAGGGACATTACGATTTACTTGCTTCCGAAGCACGCTTAACGGCGTTGCTATTTTCGTCTTTGTACAACCAACCGACGGCGTTTAGGAGTCTGATGACGGATTTCACCTCACTCAACGGTAACACCCTTTTATCGTGGTCGGGGACGGCATTTGAATATTTAATGCCCGACATTTTCATAGTTCCGCCTAAATTTTCGCTGCTTAGAACGGCATCTGAACGGGCTTGTAAAGAGCAAATTAAGGCAAAGTATTCACATTTATTCGGTATCTCCGAAAGCGGATACTACGCCTTCGATGAGAATTTACAGTACCAATACCGCGCATACGGGCTTGACGCCCTTGCCCTCGGCAAGGGAAAAGAGGATGCGGTAATTTCGCCGTACGCCTCGGCTCTGATGCTAAGATACTCCGAAAACGCCGTGCTTGAGAATTTCAAACGGCTCGAAAGGTTCGGTATGAGCGGCGGTTACGGTTTTTTTGAGGCTTTGGACTTAGCCGGAGGTTCGCCTAAAACGGTCGAAATGTATATGACTCACCATCAAGGGATGCTGCTTACCGCCTTAACTAACCGTCTTTGCAACGACGCCATAATTAAGTATTTCGGCGCATCCGATGCGGTAAGGGCTGCGAAAATTATGCTGACTCTCCCTCCGAGCAAGGCGTATTATGGGCTTAAACCGCAGGAAATCCGCCGTCTATCCCCAAAAAACGAGGAGAAATACTCGGCGGAAATAACCAATCCCGCGGCTATGAGCGGCGGCGCGGGGCTTATTGACGGCGGCATCACGGGCTATTACGACGCTTTGGGCAACGGATTTTTATCGTGGGGCGGTATGCTTTTGAACGCTTATGACGGGCGGAGATTAAGCCCGGGTTCGTTTAACTTTTATAAAATCGACAACGGTGAAATTTCAAGCTTAAAGCGCAACTCCGCGCAAAACAGCGAC
>JAISKW010000172.1 GCA_031260775.1 Christensenellaceae bacterium | reverse complement strand
ATACTCCTCCGAAATGTTTTCAAGCGTCATCGTATGCGATGTCACATTAAACCCTATCGTTTCGAAATACAGATAGTTTGCCGTATCTTTCGGGTCATAAACCGCAATTTGATTGATATAATACCCCGCATCCGCCGCAATATTTATAGCTGCGTTATCGCCCGTTCTTACCGAAACGCTTGTGCCTCCGCGATAAGGCACTCCGCCCCCGACGCTGTACGAGAAGTCATCTCCTCCCCCGAGCTGCTCCACCGTTATGGTATAGCTCCGCCGTGCAAAGTACACCGATACCGCCTTATCCCCCGCGTTTGACAGCGCGAGCGAGCCGATTTCGAGCGATTGCGTGGTGCTTTCATCCTCGAAGGTCGGTCGGTCGATTCCGTTTATTGAGAATACGCGGACAAAGTTGCCCTCTTGTGTGGTTGCGATTAGTACGGGCGACTCGCCGTAATATGCGGTCAGCCTTTGCGGTGTCACCGTACCGCTTCCGCTTACGGTTGCAACGATGTTATAGTACATTCTTTCGAACGTAACGGATACCGTAATATCCGTCCGTCTGTTGCCGTCTACCGTCAACGCTAATCTTGTTACGCGGCTGTCCCTTTGCTTTTCACCGGACAAATCCACCTCGCTCCCATTTGAGCCCTCGATGACAATGCTCTCGTTGACCGCGCTCAGCGAGTAATTTACGCGGACGTTTGACGTATAATATCCGCCGTCCTCCAATCCTCCCGCCGCTTGCACCGCAGACAAGAAATTATACAGGTCGATATTTACCCCGTTTATCGTCACGGTTTTGATATAATATCCTCTTATCGCTTCGATTTCGAACAAGCTGTTTGCGCCGTAAGCTCTCGTCGTGCCGGTCGGAACCGAAACTCCTCCCATGGTGTTATTGAATTGCGTCGGGAGTACGTTATACGTAATGCCCGTAGCCGTTACCTCGATTTCCGCGCCGTCCGCCGTTATTTGCGGCGTTACAAACGAAAAATAGGTTGCGCCCGACGGAACCGTCGCTTGCTCGAAATCAACGGGCAGGTTGTATTCGCCCGTCGAATCGACTACGACGCTTTGTATTGTCTTATTAAGGCTCACAAAGGTTAATACCCTCGATGCCCCGTACTTGAACGGAATTGTCAAATCGTACTCCGCGCTGAAGTTTTTACCCTCTTCCTCCGCGATTGCCGCGTTCCAAACCGGCACGCCGTCCGCCGACACGCCCACGTCTCCCGGGAGCTTTACCGTTACGTCGTTTGAATCCAACGACGAATACACGGTGATTTTTATGTATTCGTACGCGCCTCTTTCGGCAAACGTGAGCATTGCGTTGTATCCGGCGTCGATAGACACCGTTTCGGGTTCATCGTAAACAACGGTGTTCCCGACCTTGCTGCCGACCTGATACGTCACGGCTTTAAGGAAGTATCCGCTGCCGCCCGTGCCGCGTGACGATTCGGGCACGGTAATAAACACCGTATGGCTTTCCGTTCTCGTCACGGTTTCGTCTATACCCGTTATCAGCGTACCGTCGATTGCCGCCGTAGCTATTCCCGTAATGCTGAACGAGACCGTGGCGGTTTTAGGCGTAAACACGGGGTAAAGCGTAAGATTTTCGTCAATTTCGTAGTTCTTGCCGACAAATCCCGTGTAATAATACGGTTGCGCGCTCAAATCTCCGCCTATTTCAACGATTTTTGAGGCGACCTTCCACCCCTCGAATTTCATAAACGGGTCGTAAATATAGTTCGGCGCAACGTTGTATTCGGGCGGATTTTCGGGGTATCTGCCGGCTAATGTTTCTTTATAATTCACGCTTTCCACGCCGAAATACGCGTTTTCCTCCGTGTATTCAAGAGGCGCGCTCAACGCTTCCGCTTCCGTCAAGTAGAACCGCGCGGAGTACTGCCCCGGCACCCAATCGGCGACAAGCGTTGTCGATAATGCGACAGTATCGCCGTACTTAACAATCTCGCGCTGTCCGCTTGCGTTCGGCGCAGAGCCGCGTATAAACCAACCCCTCAGGGTATGCCCCGGCATTGTGGGGGTTACAAGCGCGTTGTCTTGGAAATACCCGTACATCGTATCGCCGGCGGTTATACTCCCGGCGTTGCTCACCCCGTTCTTTTCGATATAGTCGATAAAGCTTTGTCCGTAATCCAACGCAATCGGCTGCCCAATAAGCGCGCCGCCGCTTTCGAAACGAACCACCGCTCTTTCCTCGGCGATTATCGCTCTTATCTGCAAGCTGTCGGTTATTGCGGTAACGCTCGCCGTAAGCACATAGTTATTGTCCATTGTGCCCGTTGTGGACGTTCTGAACGTTACGGCGTTATTGCCGCTGTTTATTGAAATGTTTGTTTCGGCTCCCTTCGGGCTTAGCCTTATCCAATCGCCCGACGAGCTGAGAACCTCCCAACGGACAAAAAGATATTGCGGCATAGGCACTACGGTGATAATCGCGTCTTTGCCGCGGGGATAGATATCGTGCGGGTCGATTACCGTGCCGAGCGGCATACCCGTTTCGGTTTTCGTTACGTCAAGCGTCAAATCGGCGGCATACTTTTCGTACACGGGGAAGATTTCCAAATCCGACGTGACCTTAGGTACCAACTCTCTGTACGGCGTGCCCTGCGCGTTCAACGCCTCGGGGGTCGTCCAATATTCCGGAGGATATGTCGTTCCGTTTATGAGCCAGCCTTGGAAAACATACCCGTATTTTTGCATTGCCGACATACTTGCCGCCGGCCCGCTCGGAACGGGCGAGCCGTTCTGAACAATCTTTTCCGGCTCGGTTGTGCCGTCATCGAAGAAGTAAATTACGTGATATTCGCTCTTTTTGAAACGTGCCGTTATGACCATATCGCGTGAAACGGCGGATTCGGTACGGGTTGTTTGTTTTCTTCCGTCCGACCACGAGTCGAACACATATCCCGCGCTTGCGACCGCCTCTACGCTTCTGCCGCGGTTGCCCGAAACCACTTCTTGTCTTGTTTCGCCCGAAATTAAACCGCCCTCGCCCGATATGTAGGTTATCGTCCAATCCGCGGGGACGACGTTGTATGTAACCGGCTGACTGAATCCGCCGAACGACAGTATTACGTTGCCTAACACCGCTTCGTCGCTGTTATCGAGCCCCGTTACCGAAAGCTCCGAAAGGCTCTTAACCTCGCTCGTGCCGTCGGAGTACATTATCTCGACCTCGACCGTAGAGTAGTCCGCGCCGATGCCGATTCTCCCGCCGTTCTTAGGAACGAGCGAGGTTATTGTTGCGACCCCGTCCTTGTCGGGAACGGGCGGAACAATGTCGGAATTGGGGAGAATTACGGCAAGAGCAATGCCGATTGCAAGCACCGCAGCGACAATCGCGGCGAAGCCTATGACCTTTGCCCCCGTAAAGTATTTGAAGAAACTCTTTAGCCTTTCCATTTGATTAATTATCAATTACCAAAAGGGCGCAATACGCCCCTTGTTATACGCGTATATATATTATATATAATCAACGCGCAAGAAAAAAGAGAGATTTTTAAGAAGATTGTGTAACAAATGTGAGTAAATGAAAAAATGCGACGGCGGAAATAGAAATGCGGATAAATAAAATGCCGCCGCATAAACTTAGAATACGGCACAATTGTGAAAGTAAAAATACAATTTTCGTTTGTAATATTCGCCGTTCTGACGCTGTTCGAAAGGCGTCTTGACGTGCTTTTTATAACGGCTCTGTCCTCCGTTTTACACGAGCTTGCGCACGCTTATACAAGCCGCAAAAGAGGATATAAATGCGGCGAAATCACCTTAACCCCTTTCGGCGCGAGCGTCGCACTTTTAGGAGATATTAAAAAAAAGGATATGCCTTTTATTGCCGCTGCGGGGCCTCTGTTTTCGTTTACTCTTGCCGCAATAACCGCCGCTTTGGCGGCTTTATTCCCCCGTTCGGGTACTGTTTTCTACGAATTTGCACGGGTCAACGTCACGATTGCTGTGTTCAATTTACTGCCGCTTTACCCGCTTGACGGCAGCCGTATTCTGCTTGCGTATTCAAAAAAACCTATTAAACTTATGCGCCTTTTCAAAAGACTTTCGGTTGCGTTTTCAGCGGTGTTTCTTGTTCTGTTTATATCCTCAATATTTTATGAAGTAAATATAGAATTTCTGATTGTCGCTTTAGGCGTTTTTTTGACGGCAAAAGAGCAGGACGAATACTCAATCGGCATTTTGCAGCACGCGGGATAAAACTTTTGAAACGGACGATTTGCATTTCCGCCTATATATTATAAAATACTCCAAGTGTATCGTGCTTTTTTGCCGCCTTGTGAACAAGACTTAGGCAATGCGCGTGTACATTTGCGTTAATGAGTAAGAAATTTTCATCGGTATTTTTAAGACTCCTTGTCGTGCTGACACTTGTTTCGGCAATGTGTTTAGTGATTCTTTCGGCATGCAAAGACCTCCCGACGGCGGAAACACCTACCCCCGACCCCGAATTAGAGGACAACGGCGAGACCGTTACCAACGGTACCTTCTACAACGCCCAAAGCGATATCGGCGCGTATACGAAGGATATCATCACCGGCTGGTCGAAGAACTCGGGTGCTACAACCACCTCGGCAAACAGTCTTGCCTCGATTTGGACCGGCGTTATTGACGTTTCGGCGGCGGCTTTTACGGCTAACCGTAAAGGTATTTACGACACGGGCAATATGATTGCCGGCTACACGGACGACACCGACAACGAGACCATTACCTCGCGGTTTACGGATTTTGTGCCGTCAATCGCCCCAAACACCCCCGCTCCGAGCGAGAAGCAGCTTGCGGACGCCGCCGAAAACGGCACCCCGGCTCCCGAATATGCCGATACTAACGCGCTTTATTTGTCGATTTCCTCGGTAAAAGGCGGCTCGGCTTACTGGAAAAACTCCGGCATTCTTATTGAGAAAAACAAAAATTACCGCCTTTCCGTTGACGTTTTAACGGTGCTTGCGAACGTATATCCTTACAGAAACAAGCCGGGCATTATTGCCGACGACGGCGGTGTATTGCAAGGAGCGTATATCCGCGTAACCGACGGCGGCGCGTTGACGGAGTATCAAGCAATCAAAACCAACGGCGAGTGGGAAACCGTCGCGCTTTACATCGAGGGCGACAACCTCGCGGACAAAACTATTTACGTTGAGTTATGGCTCGGCTTCGGCCCTAAATACCTCGGCTCAGTCGAAGGCACGACAAACGACGACGACAATATTAACTCGCGTTTAACGCGCGGCTTTGCGCTGTTCGATAACGTCATGCTCGAAACCATCGGCGCGGACGAATTTACCAACGTTGTCACCGGCGAAAACTTAAAGTACGGGCTCGTTAAAAAGTTGGCGGACGGCGATTTTTCGCAGATTGCGGCGCAAAGTTATATCTTCCCCGACCGTAACTTTAACTACGAAACGGCTTATTCCTACACCTCAACCTCGTCCGACACGACGAAAGGCTACTTCGGCGCACGGAGCGGCGCGGCGCAAAACTGGACGAAGGCGACAAGCGAAAACATCACTACGGCCCCTGCGAATTCCCCCGTGCTTTCGGCAGTGAACGGCACGACGGGTATTTTTGACTTATCGAAGCTGTATTTCTATCAAAATGCAATAATCGGCGACAGCTTGGTCGTTCCGCAACCCGCAATGTGGCGCGACGCTATGCGCTTTGCTCCGACAGGACGGAACGCCGTCAACACGACGTACCGCGCCCCCGCATATTCAGCATTGTTCAGCGATATCGACACCTTAACCCTTAACCAACGCGGACAGCTGGACGAATACGAAGTTTTGGGGGTTTACTACCCCGGATTTGCCGAAAGCTCGTTCGGCTACAAGAGCAACGCGCAGCTTCTTGTCGAGGCAAACTCTTATTATAAAATCTCCGTAGACGCGTTTGTTTACATTCCTAAATACAACGACGGCGAAGAAAGCTCGGTAACGCACGTGAAATCGGCAATTTCTATCCGCGACACCGTGCTTGCCGCATACCAAACGTTCAACTACGCGTTCGATGCCGCCGACACGACACGCCCCGCAAAATTGGCGGAAATTAAGGACTGGTTAGAGTCGGTAGGCGGCTTATACTACGCAAACGTCGGCTACGACGCTCCCCCGGCAGACAAGAACGGCGTGCCCGTACCTAAGCCCGACCCGTACGTTGCGCCGACCTCGCCCTTAAACGATTTCGGCAAGAAGCCCGCAGAGGACCCCAACAACATCGCCGGCGCGTCGCAGGAAATTATTAACGCTTGGACTGCTTGGACTGAATATGAGAGCAAACTCGAAATCTACAACGCTTGGGCTGACTATATCGCATTAACGGCATCCAAAACCACTTTGAAAGCTATCCCTCCCGTGGCTACTTTGCCTTCGCAGGACAAGCCTGCGGACAGAGATACCAACTCGGTTCTTTGGGACGAATGGGAGGCTTGGACGGCTTACGATAACTATACTAAGGCTCTTAAAATATTCGATACCGCAATCGACGAGACGTTCGACGATTCAAGAACGGTTTTCGAAAACGAAGTGACGATTGCCGAAGCGGCACGCACGGCTTATGCAAACAAAGTAACCTCGGGCGGCGTAACCTCGCCCAACGGCAAGGAGAAAATTAACGGCGTAATCTTGCGCTTAACGGGTACGAGCATCGACAAGGGCAATGCTATCGAATCGTACGGGTACTACGGCACACAATCGGGAGAATACGACGATACCGACCCGATGTTCCCGTTCTTAGAGGGTCGCTGGGAAACTATCGAGCTTCTTGTACGCGGCTCCGACCTTGCCGACCGCAACGTTAACTTAGAGCTTTGGTACGGCGAGGACAACGAAGGCGGCGCGAAATTAACCGTCGGCGGCGTTTACTTCGATAACCTCCAAATCACAAAGCTTACAAACGACGAAATCGCGGCGTTATCCCCCTCGCAAAGAGCGGAATACAAGCAGATTGCGGCAATCGGCGACGAATCGGATTATGCTAACTTAGGACTTTCGAGCGAGGCTAACGCGGCATTGTTTGCCGAATACGGCGACGTTATCATCAATACCGGTTCGGAATCCGACGCAAAATGGGCGTATGAGCTTAAGTTTATCGACAAAGACTACGCCTCAACCGGCGCGGTTGCCGCATTAATTAAGGGCGAGGGCAACCCCGACGCTTTAATTGAGGCAAATAAAGACGCTTTAGGCTTAACCGCATTAGGCATTGACGAAATCGGCGCAACGGCACTTTTGTCGCAAAAGAAATTCGACATCGGCGCGCTCATCAACTACTCGCGTCAAGCGACGTCATTGACCTACAAACCCGAAATTGCGGGAGAGAGGCAATATATCGAAATCCAACGTAACTCGTTCACAAAGCTTTCGCTGTTCGTAAAAACCGAGGGCTTGGCGGTAGGAACGACGGTTTCGTTAAAGACATATCAGTATTCCGGCGACAAGGACGTTGCGGATACCGAATTGACGACGCTCGCATTCACGCTCGACACCGCCTCCGCGTGGAAAGAAATTCAGCTTTATATCCCCGGCGAGGACACCGTTGACGTCAAGGAAATATATTTAGTGTTCACTATCGGCGCGGGCAACCACATATCCACCCCCGAAACTATGGTAAAGGGCGCGGTATTCTTCACGGCGTTTACGACCTCTACCGTTTCGAAATCGGAATACGACGGAGCCGCTTCCGCAACGTACGTCAAAAAGATTGCCCTTTCGACGGCGGCAACCTCCGGCATAATTTCGAACGGCGACTTTAACGTGTTCGACCCCGCAACCTATTCAAAGGAGGCGGAGGACACTTTTGTAACCGCCGACGACGTCGCCGACGATGCAACTAAAGTTAACGGCGCGCTCAAAACGAACGCCGACCCCTCGAGCTGGACAAAGGTAAACGCCTCTCAGCAATGGACGGCGTACACGCTTACGACGCCTACGTTCAAGGCGGGCGAAAACCCCACGGAAAACGAGCTTAACATCCCGATAGCCGCGGTTTTGGATGCCGTTGCTTACTATATATACGTTGACAACTTAGAGTGGAAAGACTTTTTAGATACCGATATCACAAACGTTCCTACCATTAAAAACGGCGTTTTGATTTATGTAATCGAGCCGGATTCGGACGGCGTTTATCATGCAATCGCGGGGGAACTCCGCTTAGAGGCGAAAGACGGAACATTCATAGACGACGGCACTATCGACGATATCGCGCATTTCCGCTACAACATTAAGTTTAAGGGCGGAAAATTTACCTACCGTTTAGTGTCAACGGGCATCAACACGACGCAAACCTCGTTTGACCCCGTAACGCCGCAAACCGTACCCGCCGGCTGCATTTCGGCAATGTCCTCGGCTACCTCAACCGCTAACCCGCACCTGACCGAAGAAATCACGGATATTACCGGCTTGGATATGCGCTTGCTTGACGTGGGCGATACCGTTCAGGGCTTAATTAACTACAAAAACTACCTCCCTACGGCTGCGGTTAAGCACCAAATTGCGGCTATTGACGGGTACGACTTCACAACGCTTTACGACTCGGCGGCGCAGGGTATCCACTATACCTCGTTCAACGAAAACGTGCTGATGCTTGCATCCCCCTACCCGACAAGGCTCGGCTATACGCAAACAATTTCGTCGCTTTCGGCGGCATCGTACTACGAGGTTTCGGTATGGATTAAAACAGTAGGCGACGCGCGCGCGTCGTTTACCTTAAATAACACGTCAAAAGTGTTCGCGTACCCGACCAAAACCTACGCAAACGCCTCGGACGAAGCGGCGGATAAGGCTAACGGCGAGTATCTCGGGTTCGTTGACATCAACACCGCCGACGAATGGGTTAAATATACGATTTTCGTCCGCACGACAATCAACAGCGCGAGCTTTAACGTTGAACTTTATTTAGGTAACAAATACGCGGTTGCGCAAAGGGTTACTAACGGCGACGTCGATTCGAACGCGACTTCGGCCTCAAAAACAAAGTACAGCGTTATTAAGGGCTTAAGCGAAGGCGTCGTATTCTTCGACGACGTCGTTGCACGTTCGATTTCGGAAACGCAATACAACAAGGGTATTTACGGCTACGACACGGCAAACGACGAGGCTACGGCGAAGTTCGAGGCGGAAAAGGAAGCGCAAGCCGGCACGTATTACGAGCTTAACCGGAACTTAGACGCGGCTATCAACGGCACCTTTGTCCCCGGCGGAAACACGGCATACAAGATAAGCGAGCTTAACGAATATCAGGTTTACAACAACAAACAAGCAATCCTCTCGGTAGTTTACGATTTGGACAGCTTTGACGGACACGCAACTATCCCCGAATACGACTCCACAAGCGAGGCGTCAAAGGGCGGCAATCCGAACAACTATACGCATACCGGGTCAACCGGCTCAACCGGCTACAGCTCAACCGCCGACGTCGAGGGAACAACAACCCCCGAGCAGTATATGACCTACGGCGTATACGAACGCTCCGACGCCGCAAAAATTAACAAGCTCGTAGATACTATCATCGCTTCCTCCGTTGAGGAGCCTGCCGACACGACAAAAACGACGAACCTCCGCTCAAACTGGCTCGGGATTGACTCCGGCGCGACGGGCAAGGACGATATGAAAGCCGCTTTGCTTGCCTATCTTGCAGATACAAGCGGAATCGAACCGGCACAAACCGCGGGCAACGCGTTCCTCTTAATGGCGAACCTTGTTGACAACGGACAGTATTACTACTCTAACGATTTCTCGATTACGAAGAAGGGATACAATTTAATAACCTTTTATGCAAAAGCGTACTCGGATAACGGCGACAAGTTCGCAAAAGTCCGCTTGGTTACCGGCGATACCGAAATTGACGCTATCGAGGTTTTAATCCCCGTTTCAACCGATATCACCGAACAGGGATATAAGAAGTACGAGATTCTTTACTACAACGACCGCGAAACCGACGTAACGGGCAACCATATCGAATTCCACATCGGCACGAACCACTTAGGAACGACCGAGGATGCCGATTTCTTCAAAGGCTTGTTGTTAATCGACAACGTTTCGATGAAGTCATTGACGGCAACCGATACTCTTGCCTCGTTCGATACGTTTGACCTTACCGGCAAAACCGTTGAGGACGCTTACGAGGCAATCAGTACGGCGTTCGGGGAGTTAACCGCCGAGGAAAAGGCTGCCGTGCCCTACACGGCTTACACGCTCGAAATTGCAGCGGAAACCCCGACAACCGAGACCCCTGCCGACACAACTACGCCCGACGACGAGGACGACAAGAAATGGTTTGTAGACTCTTACGTTTGGCTTATGATTTCGTCAATCGTAATCGGCGCAATCATCGTTGCGGTAGTCGTAGTACTTTTGGCGCGCAAGCTTAAAAAGAAAATCGGCAAGATCGTGCCCGAAAAGGTTGAGTCACGCGTACCCGTCAACCCCGTCACAAACGTTGAAATCAAAGGTAAAAACAAAAGCGCTAACACCTTGGACGACGACGATTGGAACGATTAGAATAGGTACGGAAGAACGTGTTATTTGTCACCCTGCGCAACGGTAGCAGACTCCACTCCTTATAAAGTATGGATTCTGCTGCTTCGCGCAGAACGACAACGCGCCCGTTCCTCCCGTTAATGTAAATTATTTGCAAAAACACGGGTTAAATAATACAATTTTAAGGCTGCCCTTTTTGAGCAGACTAATAAATGACACACAAGTACGGGCAGTAGCGAGTCGGTACAAAAGGAAAATATGGCTAACATTATAGACATCATCAATAAGGAACAAGAAAGAACAAACCTCACCGCGTTCAAAATCGGCGACAGCATAAAGGTTTGGGTAAGAATCAAAGAAGGCGACAAGTCCAGACTTCAAGCGTTCGAAGGCACGGTTATCGCGCGCAAAAACGGCTCGTCCAACGAGACCTTTACCGTACGCAAGCTCTCCTCCGGCGTCGGCGTCGAAAAGACATGGCCTCTGCACAGCCCGGTTATCGACCACATCGACATCACAAGAGCCGGTCGCGTACGCCGCGCTAAGCTTTACTACCTGAGAGGGCTCACCGGCAAGGCTGCAAAAGTTAAGGCGGCTCTTTAGAGATATTATCCGCCTTCGAGTCTGAAAAACGTTCAACTGCCTTCGGGTCAGCTTTTACATTATTTGGCAGAAAAGGCGGCATTTTTCGCGTATATTGAATTTGAATTCGATGAAAAAAAAGTTATTGTTATTACCCGCCCTTCTTGCGGCGGTTTTTTGCGCAGTGTTCTTGTCCTCTTGCGGCGAGGCTGTAAAGAAGTACAACACGAGCGTAGTTAAGCTCGCCGAAAACGGCAGTTTCGGCTACCGCACTTCGGAGGACGGCACCGTAAGCGCACAGTCCAAGTTCGCGGCGGATTGGGGCATAAATGCCGGCGCAAACTTAGAAAGCGCGGCGCGAATCGACTTCACCTACGACGGCAACAACAACATTACCTCAAGCTATTTAACGCTTGCCGCAACCTCGACTACGGGTTACTACGTCGGCGTTTACCAAACGGTAGACCTCGTGCCGAATTCTTACTACCAGGTCACTTACGAATACGACTCAAGCGAAAGTTTTAAGGCTGTTACTACCGAAACGGAGTTCCGCGGAGTCTTCTTCGGCATCGAGGAAGACCCCACCTTTAACAATCCGTACACGTCGCCTGTCGGCGGCAAAACCGGAATTGTTGAGGAGCAAGGCGCGAACCAAACCCAAAACAACACCGTAAAGCTCTTCTTCAAAACCGGCTCGAACCACACGTATACTTTGTCTTTGAACGTCGGCTCGCCGGAAAATCCCGTAGTCGCGTCCGCAGTAAAAATCTCGCAGTTTGACGTTGTAAGGGTAAAAGCCTCCGAAGTCGAAAAGTCGCAGGTACACCCGGTCAACTACGCAATTTTCGGGCAAACGACCGAATACAACATCATTTATGTCGTTTTAGGCGGCGTAGGCACGTTGGTACTCGGCTATGTCATCTATATGCTCAGGGCGCGCGCGTACGCACTGAAGGCGACGAACGACAAAGCCGCAAGCGAGGGAGCATTGCTTGTGAACAAACGCTTCGCAAAAATAGACGGCAACAAGTTTATCGCGCCGCTTATCATTATCGCCTCGGTACTTTTAGTCAGAGGGCTTATTTTGGGAATTTTCTCGGGGCTTGCGGCAGGCAAGTTCGTGCAGATTATCTATTACGGCAGCGAAATTTCGCAGCGCATCACGTACGCCTATTATTTAGGGCATACAAACGCGTTTGCGTCGTTCTTTACGCAGTACGAGGGTGCGAAATTACTGCCCTTAGAAGCCTTAACGGTGGCGTTTGCCGGCGTTATCGGCAACACCTCCTCAACCGTGCCGTTTTTACTCATTACGGTAGTTTTGAAGCTGTTTGCGATACTCGCGGACGTCGGTACGGCTCTCGTTATTTACAACATTGTCTCTAAAAAATCGGGCAGGGTAAGCGGAATGCTCCTTGCGGTTCTTTACGGAGTCCTCCCCGTCGTGTTCTACTCCGCCGCACAAATCGGCGCAGTGGAGAGCATCGCGGTGTTCTTTATAATGCTGTCGTTCAAGTTTATCTTGGACAAAAAATACGTGCCCGCCGCGGTTTCGTTCTTTGCCGCCGCGATGTACTCGCCGATTGCTCTGCTTGTCGCGCCGTTTGTACTCGCCTACACCGGGGTTTATATTTTCCGCTCCGTGCAAAACCGCGACAAGAAATGGCTCGCCCCCGCAATCGTAACGCCGCTTTTATTCCTCGCATTCTTCGCGCTTTCGATGCCACTTTACAGCCACTTCTTAAGCGACGGCTCGGGCTTGGGAGGCTCGATGTTCAAGGACTACTACTCGATGATTATCGGCGAGAACGTCTACACTGTTAACGCCGCCAACTTCCAAGGGCTTATCGGCAACAACTTCCGCACCGTCACGCAGGAAAGCACCGTAGTTACCATTCTGTTCGTCGCGTTTATCGCAATCGTTCTCTTGGGCTGCTACCTTAATGACCGCAGCCGCTTATCGCTCCTCTTACTCGCCGGCGGCTTCGTTTTAACCTACTGGTACTTCTCGAACAATATGACGATTCTCGCGCTGTTGCCGTTTATTCCGCTGACCTTGACCTACGCCGGCTTGACCCGCGACAAGCGCATTTACTTTATTACCTTGCTCCTGTCCGCAATGCTGTTTACGAACCTTGCGTACTACTGTATGGTTACGGGCTACTCCGAAGGATACGTTTCCACCGTTGCCGGAGTGATGTCCGTTGACGCATTGCGCGCGATTTCGGTATTCAACCTCGTTTCGATTATCCTTATGATTATGTCGGGCTACAGCGTGTTAATATCCAAGCACGTGAGCGAACACCTCGTTTTGAACGTATCTTACGCACGCTATACCGGCAACATTTTGACGAATATCGGTGTGTTCTTCACCAACGCCTCGCGCCATATCTCTGCGTTCTTCAAAGCGGCTTTCACGAAAAACGGAAAAAGTGCGAAAAAGTAGTGTATAATTTTCCATACGGAGAAGAATGGAAAGTAATATTGAGGAAATTAAAATTTTTGCGGAAAACGTCAAGTTCTTTAACAGACTGACTACGGACGTTTTTGAAAGAGTCGGCTTGACAAAGACAAATTTGTTCCTGACACTCAAGTCCGCTTCCTCATTGCAACGCCGTCTGTGTCGGCAAAACAACGACTTTATCGATAACACGGTTCTCCCGCTTCTCAAGAAAGAAACGCCGCTTTCAAAGGACGAAAAAAACTACCTTACAAGCCTCGCGCTCTCGCTCTATAATGCTGACGAAAAACGTTTTGACGACCCCTGCTTCACCGCCGAAATCTGGGAAAAACTCGTAAACGACCGCCTCGCCGCTTACCGAAAAACACACTCCGAAAAAGTCTTAGCCGAAATGATTCGCGGTTTAATATACCACTATTACTCGGTTTTGGATACCGCAAGTACCGTTTTCTTCAAATGGTCGGTTGCGCTTTTCGAAAAAATCTTCGCGCTTAATATTCTCCCTAAAGCCTCGGATATAAAGAACAAAAAGCTTGTTCATGATATAGTTCGCGCCGTTTGCGGCTTCTATCCGTGCATGGTACATAATTCGGTCTGTATGCTTTCAACCGAAGACTCCGCCCGGGCATTGGACACAGTGTTTGCCGCCTCTTCCGCGCTATGCGACGCTTTCTTGGGCGACGGAGATGACCGCTTGCGCAATGCGGACACCGTCGAATACTACCGTAAAGACTTCCTCTCCTCCTCCGTTCGCCACCGCTTAACGAGCGGCTTAGGCGGCGCGGAGCATATCGAAGAGGCAAAAAAAATCATTACCGAAACTCTGCCCTACATCCCCGTCGATTTGCGCGCGGTAATTACCGACGGCGCACCTTTCCCGAGTAACGCTAAGCACATAAAATTTATCGACGACGTTTTAAGCACGTTTTACGATTTGTTTTTCCTTGCGTACTACACGGGCGCGATTACCGAAAAAAACTATTACGACGGGCTTTGCTCCTTCGGCGAATTCGTCGTTAAATACACCGCAAAAGACCGCCACGGCTACTTCATTTCGGCGACCTTAGAGCTCTTAAAAATCCTCGAAAAAGACTCGCTGAAATTAGACGGGGAG
>JAISKW010000010.1 GCA_031260775.1 Christensenellaceae bacterium | reverse complement strand
CAACAGAAGATATTTCGGAGGGGAAGCGCAAGGAAATTTCGGGGTTTTACCGTCCTACAAAGCCCGTCAGTCTGATGTTTAGGGCGTTCCGACCGCTGCTTCCGAAGCTTTACAAGGTGTCTGCTCAGTGTACCGGTTGCGGAATATGTGTCCGTGTGTGCCCGGCAAAAGCGATATGCCTTAAGGCGGACGGCAAGCCGAAATTCGGCGGTAAGTGCGAGGTTTGTCAAGCGTGCCTGAACGCATGCCCGCAGAAAGCCGTCACATTTGCCCGTCTTAAGGGAAACACCCGTCACTACCGTCACCCCGACATTAAACTGACGGATTTGTTTACCGACGGTGAGTAGCGTGGCTGCTTTTGTCGGCGTGAACAACTATGTTGTCATTCAGCGCGTGACAGGATTTTATGCTACGAGTGCGGCTATTTTTGCATAGCTATTACCGATACTACAACCGGGTCGTAGTTCGTTTCGTAGTAAACGTCGTCGGGAAGTTTTTTTAGGTATTCGATAATTGAGCCGCCCTTTAATTTTACGGTAGCTTCGGCTGAGGAGAACCGCATATAGAATTGCCGTTTTGTTTTAATATCTTCGCCGCAGAACCGCGCGGCAAGCTTTTTCCAATCTATATTATCGCGCCCCGGATACTCGATATCTATGCCGACAGGGTGATACGATGCCGCGCATATATTTATTTCGTTCCCTATAGTTACATTCGTTTTCGAAACGAATATCGGATAATTTTCAACAAACGGCTTGCCGTTTCCGTCTTTTTTAACGACTACTTGCCATGGAGGCACGCCTAATAGAACCCCCGCCGGGTCACGCATATCGTCGGTCTTTTCAACCACTATCGTTTTGTTGTTGACGGTTCTAATCATTTTGATTCAATCAGTGACGACTTAAGCGTTATTAAAAAATCTTCGATTTTTCAAAATTAATCAAACACCCCGTCGCAATTATTGCTTTTTCGTCCGCAGTCATCGGGTCAAGCGTGAAAAGCAAGCTAATCGGTTCATTCCCACGAACTACGGTTGCTGCTTGTTTATACGTTTTCAAACCCTCTAAAACGTCCTTAAGCACGATAATATCGCCTGTTTGAAATTTGAAATCGCCGTTATACAGGTACGGGAGCATACCCCAATTCATTAAATTCGAGCGGTAACGCTTTGTTGCGTAGGCTTTTGCGATATTCGCACCCGCGCCTAACACTCTTTGTGAGGATGCCGCTTGTTCGCGCGCGCTCCCGTCACCCGGCGAGTTTGCAAAAATCGTGCTTGCGATAAGCACGCTACCCTTAATACCGCCTGCAATTTCTGCTGCCGCCGCGTATTCATCGCCAAGCGTATTTGTCGCCGCGCGTGCGTCCTCGTCCGCTTTTACGGCTTTTGCAAGCTTTACGTAATCCGGAGCTTTACGGGAAAGCGTGAATTCGGCAAGCTTTAGAGGGTTCGAACGGTACGAAGATGCCTCACCCGACGGAATAAGCTCGTCGGTTGTCGTAACGGGGTCGAAAATTGCGGCGCAAACCTTCAAAATAAGATTGTCCGCAAGAGGCTTTTGCGAGGGCCAATCGGCAATGTTCGGGCCGTAAACGAGCTTTGCGTCCGAATTGGGTTTATCATAGCCTTGATAAACCCTTGAGGTATACGACTTCAAATCGTATTTTTTCACGGGTTTAATTGTGTTATCGTAATCGAAATCCAATGCGGAGGTTAAATACCCGCCGTTTGCAACGGTTGCGGCAATGCTACGGGCGTCCATAAGCGCGACGGAGGCAATTTGCCCGTCCTTTGGCTTGCTGCCCTCGCGGTTTTCAAAGTTCCGTGTGGTGTGACGGATTGATAGACCGCCGTTTTTGGGTACGTCACCCGCGCCGAAGCAGGGTCCGCAAAAGGAGGGTTTCATTATCGCGCCGCTGTCTACCAAATCGGCAATTACGCCGTTTTGCGATAGTTCGCGATACAGCGGTTGCGAGCCGCAGTAAACGCTTAAGTTAACCTCGCCCGCCGCGCTGCCGTGTAAAATGCGCGCCGCCTCGGCGATGTTATCATAGGTTCCGCCGCTGCAACCGGCAATGATTGCTTGGTCAATTTTGATGCCTTTTTCGTCAATCGCGCCCGACAAGGAATAATCAGCACGGATTTTTTTGCCGCGCTCCTCAATGGCTTTTATGAATTTTTCCTTATCTGCAAGTACCTCGCGAATCGGATAGGCATACTGCGGATGGAAAGGAAGCGCAATCATCGGTTCAACTTTTGAGAGGTCAATTTCGATGAACCTATCGTAAACCGCGCCGTCCTTTACGGATAATTTTTTGAATGCCGCCTCGCGGTTAAAAGACTTTAGGTACTGTTTTGTTAGGCTGTCGGTTACCCAAATAGAGGATAAACACGCGGTTTCGGTTGTCATAACATCTATGCC
Organism: Christensenellaceae bacterium; assembly: GCA_031260775.1. Lineage (GTDB taxonomy): Bacteria > Bacillota > Clostridia > Christensenellales > DTU072 > JAISKW01. Next base: position 1,359 of record JAISKW010000010.1, on the reverse strand, counting down.
GTTGCGGAATTCCTGAGATATATTGCTAACTCCCTCCCCGAAAAATTCGCAGATAGAGTTTTTAACAAAACCGTTTGCGTAGGTGTTTGCGCATAAAAGAAGTGCGACGTCGTGCGGGCCTACTCCTTTGCGCGGCGTTCCGATTAGTTTAATTCCTACAACGTCGGGGTAAACGACGTCGTAAGTGTGACCGATAATTTGTTTTACGAGTTCCGGGCCGCCCTCTCCTATAGCCATTGCGCCGAGCGCGCCGTAACGCGTGTGCGAGTCGCTGCCCAAGTACATTTTGCCGCACTCCGCGACCTGCTCGCGCATATATGTGTGGATAACCGCGACGTTCGGGGGCACGAAAACCGCGCCGTATTTTTTTGCGCACGATAAGCCGAATGCGTGGTCGTCCTCGTTTATTGTGCCGCCGACCGCGCAAAGCGAGTTGTGGCAGTTTGTGAGGATATACGGGATAGGGAATTTCTCAAGACCTATCGCCTTAGCCGTTTGGATAATACCGACAAAAGTAATATCGTGAGATGCAATAGCATCGAATTTTATTGTGAGCGGCGCGCCCTTTTTCGCAATCGTTTGAGAATGTGCTTTGAGTATCGGATAAGATAGAGTCTTTTTGTAACCGTTTATGTCCTTGGTAATCGGAGTTACTGCGCCGCCGTCAATGCGCACTTTTGAATTAATTAATTTTATCGACATCGTACAATATTATACAACGCATAAATTTATTGAGAAAGTTCGTTTCGCCTTATTGAAATATAGGAAAGTATTATATAATTAATTTAATACACTTATGGGGGTGTTAATTGGATAAAGCACGGATTATCGAACTAAAGAAAAGCGTTTACGAAAACAACGACAAAGCAGCCGCTCTTTTGCGTGCCAAGCTTAAAGGCGAAAAGACCTTTATGCTTAATCTTATGTCCTCTCCCGGGTCGGGTAAGACTACAACCCTAATCCGTACAATCAACAGCCTTAAAAACGAATTAAAAATAGGCGTTATGGAAGCGGACATCGATTCGTGCGTTGACGCCGATAAGGTCGCCGAAACGGGAGTTAAAGCGATTCAGCTACATACCGGCGGTATGTGTCATCTTGATGCCGGTATGAGCGAGCAAGGTCTATCGGAAATAGGTTACTCCGATTTCGATTTGGTTGTTTTGGAAAATGTCGGCAACCTCGTATGCCCCGCCGAATTCGATACCGGCGCATCCTCGAGCATTGCTATTTTGAGCATCCCCGAGGGGCACGATAAACCGCTTAAATACCCCCTTATGTTCACGATAATCGACGCGCTTATTATTAACAAAATTGACTGCGCCGAGTATTTCGATTTCGACATAGCAAAAGTCACCG
>JAISKW010000003.1 GCA_031260775.1 Christensenellaceae bacterium | reverse complement strand
TTACAATACAAGAAGGCGAGCAATGGTACGGCGGCAGAGCGGCAGAGGGCAAGAATATGCCCATAACTTCCGAAACCGTCTACGGCGACTCTACAATTTCGGGATACGGCGACCAAGGTATGCCGCTCTATCTTAGCTCTAAAGGGCGTTATATTTGGTCGGACTGCGGCTTCAAAATAAGTTTTAATAAGGGCGCGGTCAGTTGCCAATCGAGCCGCGCCGAAATTAAACTCTACGAGGGATATAATACCCTTCGCGGCGCGTTCCTTGCGGCGCACGACGCGCACTTCCCCTCCGACGGCAAAATGCCCGACGCCGAAATGTTCAGGATTCCGCAATACTGTACGTGGATTGAAATGTATAAATACCCCTCCGAGCGCAAAATTTTGAACTACGCAAAGAGTATTCTCGCCTCAGGTATGCCCGCGGGCGAGCTTATAATCGACGACGGTTGGCAAGCAGATTACGGGCATTGGGAGTTCGTAAAGTCGCGGTTCAGAAACCCGAAACGCCTTGTTGACGAACTGCACGCCTTAGGCTTTAAGGTCATAATGTGGTGCGTTCCGTTTGTGAACAAAAAAGTTCCCGACTATAAATTCTTAGAAGAGAACGACTTGCTCGTTAAAAACGCGGACGGCACAACGGCATTCCGTCGCTGGTGGGACGGCGTAAGCGCGGAGTTGGATTTAACAAACCCCAAAGCCGTCGGGTATTTTTTAGGCGTTGCGAGCGGACTAATTAAAAAATACGGCGTAGATGGCTTTAAGCAAGACGCCGCCGATTGCCGCTTTTACAAAGAAGATGACATCACCTATGCAAGCCGCGAATCCGCAGCGAAAAACGGCGGCAGGAGCGACTCGGGCGACCCGAATACGCAAGCCGAGGAATGGGTCAACACGGGGTTGGAGTTTAGGTTTAACGAGTTCCGCGCATCGTGGAAAGGCGCGGGCAAGGGCGTTGCGGAACGGCTCGGCGACAAACGCAACGTGTGGGATGAGGGGAACGGACTCCGCTCGCTAATCCCGAACATTTTGACCTTAGGAATAACCGGACATCCGTTCGCTTGCCCGGATATGGTAGGCGGAGGGTTGTCGAGCTCGTTTAATTTCCGTCCGGAATTCACGTTCGATAAAGAGTTATTTGTAAGGTGGTGTCAAGCGTCGTCGTATATGCCTATGGTGCAATTTTCGTACGCGCTTTGGAATTTACGCGACAAAACGACCGCAAAACGGTGTATAAAAGCCGTTTTGGAGCATCTGAATATCAGCGATTACCTTGTTAAATGCGCCGAGGAATCGGCAAGGACGGGCGAGCCGATTGTACGGTATACCGAATATAATTACCCGGAAGCAGCCGGCGTGTGCGAAACAAGAAAGCAGTTTATGGTCGGCGATAAGTATATAGTCGCCCCGATTCTATACAAAAACCAAACCGCGAGAGAGGTGTACCTCCCTAAAGGCAAATGGCTTTGCGTGCCGACAAATACGGTGGTTGAGGGGAACAATTCCCCCGTTGAGTTCGCCGCGGACATCGAAACGCTGTTGGTTTTTGCTTTAGTTTCGTGAATTTCCGAATCCTGAATCAATCGGCGGTCACTTAAGACAGATACCTGAAACTTAAATAATATCTTGCTATAATTAGTTATTATGTGGATTCTGCGACTTCGCGCAGAATGACAATCGAATCTAAATATCCATTAAAAACAAAAGAAAACAAGGCGCGTAATTGCGCCTTGTTGTGTAATATCCAAATAAAGGGAGAGGGATTCTAATGGGAGGAGAGTTCCGCTGAAATGCAGATTCCTCCCCCCTTCCAAAAACATTTCCTAATTACTAAACTATCTCGGCAATGAAATCATAAGCTACGCCCGCGCTGCCGTTGTAGCTCTTTGCGTTAACGAAATACACCGTACCGGGTTGCAATTCATAAGTGATCGAGAAATTATTGTCTCCTGAATCGTCATCATAGGCGGAGCGTTGGAGGTTTGCGCCGATATACAACTCGCCGTACGGGTCGCCGGAATTGTTTGTCGAATAGAACCTTACATTTGTTACCGTGTTTACCGTAAACTTAAAGAAGTTATTTAAGCTCACCGATGTGTTTACTGCGTAAGGCGTGCCTATTGTAGCGACAATTGCTTCGCGTCTGCCGTCGTTGGGCAGCGGAGCCTCCTCCGCAAAGCGACCTTCGATTGTAACGTCGTCCCAAAGCAAGTAGGTGTACGTGTTCGAAATGCTGACCAATTCGCCGTCAATGTACCAACCGTCGAAGAAACCGCCCGTTTCGCTCGCGGTTAAGGCATACTGATAACCGACATAATACTCCGCCGCGGCTTCAAGGTATACATCTCCCCAAGCGTCGTTGCTCGAAATGACGTTAATCGCTCTTTCGGTAACGGGAGTTACCGTTAAGGTTACCGTGTCGTCATCAACGTAGTCAAGCCCGTATGCGTATTGTCTGAAGTAATATGTGCCGGGCTCAAGCGTCACATGGGTGAATATCACCGTGTCGTAGCTCGAGAACGCGCCGGTTTTCGTCACATACGCTCCGGCGTCATCATAATAAAGCGTGTGGTTATAGCCGGTGACTTTCGTGTCCGAAGCGATAAAATAGAACTCGGTTTCGGTAATTTCAAACTGCACATAAATCTCGTGTCCGTACGCGCCGACGTTGATAGCGACGTTCTCGTCAATTTCGCCCGCGGCATAAGCGTGGGTGAAATTGTCGTAGATTTGCCCGTATCTGAACTCCGCGTTAATAGTAACCTCGGCGGCGGTTGTCGTGTAAATATAGTTAGCATCGCCCGAAATTTTAGTGCCGCCGACGTACCAACCCTCAAAGGTATAAGAGCTTAAATAACCGCCGTTTACCGTTGCGGTAAGGGGTACTTGTTGCCCTGCGGCGTAAAAACTGCCGCCCGAAACCGAGCCTGCGAAAGCATTTCCGCCGACATTTGTAACCGTGAGCGTATAGCCCTCGATATATTTTGCGACATAAACGCTCCCTAAGTTCGCTTCGTTCAGCTCAAAGACGTACGACGCGCCCGCGCCGCCAATCCTAACGCCGTCCGCATACCAGCCCTCGAAGGCGTACCCGTCGACGCTGTTAAGGGCGATAAGGTTTACAAGCTGACCCAACTTATACTTGCCCGCGCCTATTACCGTGCCTTGCTCCGCGTTTTCGGGAGAGGCTGCAACGTCGAATGCCTCGGCAAATTTCGCGCCGACCGTGACGTCCTGCGAGGGCATATTAAATTTGACTTCCGTCAGCTCGCCCGCGACAAACTTTTTGTCTATAATAAAGCCTTCGAACAGGTAATCAGCTTGGGCGGCGGCGGTGATTGTAACCGCCTCACCGGGCTTTGCGGACGCTTTATCCGCTTGTACCGTTCCGCCGGTTGCGGTTTCTACCGTCACATTATACGAAGGAGCCGCGGGTGCGCCCGTAGCAGGGCCGTCCTTTTTGCAAGCGATAAGGGCAAATGCGCCCGTTACCGTCACGGCAAGTATTGCTAATATTGTTAAAATTTTCTTCATTCTTCTTCCTCCTTAGATTTGAATTAGGTTGTACGAGCGCAACCTCGCGTAGCTTAATTGGTCTTTTGTAACCGAAATCGTTACTACTTTAACCGTGCCGTCTTTGTTGTATAACTTATATGCCGCAACGATAATTCCCTCCTTCGAGGAAAGTGCGTCTTTTGCACCGTCACGCGTATAGTATACCGAAACCGCATCTACGGTGCTCGTAAGTCCGCTTTGAATCTTTTTGTTGTCCGAACTGTAAAGCGTCCACTTAAAGTCCTTTAGGCTTCTTAATATAAAGCTTCCGTCAACTAAAAGAGCACCGTCTGAATACTCGAAATTTTTAATGAGCTTGGGTTCTTTCTTCGTCGTGTCGACTACGCCGTAGTACGCGCCTTTCCGAACAAGTACAATTCCGTTAGCAACGCTTCCGATGTCGTAGATTGCGGGGAGAATTTTTTTGCCGTCAATGCTGAATAACTCGTCGTAGCTACCGCTTACGTTTTTGTTAACAACGTACACGTTGCCGTAAACGTCACGCAAAATATCAAGTGTGGTTGCCGAAGCAAGATTCGCGTCCGTGCCGATTTTAAGAGTCAATACCGGCTCCGCTTTTTCGGAGGCGACGGTAATTTCATAAACCTCTTTCTTTGCGGTTTTCGCGTTCTTCAGCACAAGGAATTGATTTTCCGCAAAGCTTTCGTACGCGCCACCGACCTTATAGATTTTTTCCGAATCATATCCATTTCCCGTCGAAAGCGTTGCATAATACTCGATAACGGTGTTATTTGTGATATCGGTGTAGGTCACGGTAAGCAGTTTGAACGCCGCGTAAACGGTTGCCGAGGGAGTCTTGTCATTGTGCGCCGTGTCTATTGTGAACTCTCGGTTGAGTACGGAAAGTGTCGTGCTTGTCGATACGGTTACGGCAAAATTGCTCTTTACCGCACTGCTGTAAATGTTGCCCGCCGCCGTGCCGTCCCAAGTAAAGAGGTCGGTTGCAAGAATAACATACAGGTCGCCCTCCTTTTCGCTTAAGGGGAATTGAATTAACCCTCCGTTTAAGTTATTTACGGTTGACGCAACGTCTACCGACCATATCTTGTTGCTCGGAGTGTGCCAAAGCTGCGCCGTGGGGTTGAGCCCCGAGGTTACTCTGAACGATACGAGTGTCGCCGCGTCATCTATAATATCGATGACTAACTCCGCGCCGTTATCGAACGTGAGCTCGGTTGTGCCGCCCGGCGTGTAGTAGGTGTACGAGCGGAATTTGGGTTTTGTTGTGTCGGCAGACTTCCTTGTAATGATAAATGAATAGTCGTTTATGTCGGTAAAATATCCCTTTGCGCCGGCAATAAGATTGCCCTCATCGGTGAAGAAAAGCGTGCCGTCGCCGTAATAATAATCGAATACGCCGATAGTTTTGTCGTTATCGGACTCATCCTTAACGGTTTTGGTGTAGTAGCCCGTAAAAATATTGTTGAACGTGCTGCCGTAAGGTACAAGCACTTCGTATTTTTTATCGGCGGCGGAAACGACCGCAGCGGTTTCGTAGTTTGTGAGTCTATAGAAAGTGTCGTCGTTAATCTTGTAGCTTTCGATTGCGTAGGTTACACCGTCGATTGTGTAAGCCGAGGCGTATTTGGAATGAGGAACGTCGTCAGCCGTGTCCTTGACCTCGCCGCTCTCCGCGTTGATATATTTGATTTCGGTGTCGTTTGTAGCCTTGTCGCGGTATGTGACCCTGAACCAACCGTCATAGGTGCCCGAAACGGATAATACTCTGTAATCTTGGGCAAAGCGCGCGCCGGTCAACGAGTCGTAAAGCTCGAGGTAATCGTGCTTTGCAAGTACCGGAACCTCCGCAGTGCCGTCGTTTTCTTCAAACGTTCTTGTCGCCGAAATAAGGGTGACTGCGGGCTTATCGTATCTGTAGTAAGACGAGTAGGTGACGGGAACCGAAACGGCGTCCGAAACGATTTCGTCGCCCGTTACGAGGTTCACGATAAGATAAAGGTTTTTCGGAGAGTCGTTCTCATCGGTAACCGTGTTGTAGGCGGTGTAGAAGTTGCCGATAACGGAGCCGAACGAATCGACGGTTTTGACCGCGTCATAGTTCAAGGTGCTGACGACGGTTTTCTTTCCGCTTTGAAGCGTAAAGACTAACGCGCGTTTTTGCGTTTCGCCCGCCGCCGCTATGTAAGACGTTTCGACGGAAAGCGCGGTTGCCTCCCAAGCCGAAGCGAGAACGTTGCCGCTGTAGTCAAGAGCCACAAGCGAGGGCCCGTCGGTTTTGCCGCGCAGTAAGCCGTAGCCTATGTTTATGACCTCGCGGTAATTCTCGCCGAGATTCCCCTTTGCATCAGCGAAGTATGTATACCCCGAGTTGTTGACAATGCGGGTTTCCCCGCTCACGCCGTAAACGTCGTCGTAAGCTTTCTTATCCTTGTTAATGGATTTAGCGCATGCGGCGAGGGAAACGACAAGAACTAAGCTTAAAACTACTAATAGCAAAAGCCGTGATTTTTGTTTCATTTTTCCTCCAATTTTGGTATTTTTTAGGGTTTACCCAAAAAATATACAAATGCCTATAAAAGACATTCTTATTATAATACGAAATAAGAATGAAACAAATTACCATCTCGCAAACATATTCAATATATAAAAATACTATGTTTTATTAACGGCAGTTGTCCTCTCCCGACGGAATTCGCTATTTAGATGTCCATTGGTTTTAATTTATAATATTAGAACAATGGCAAAGAAAGAGTGCTTTTTAAGTTTGGAAAAAGCAAAGGAAATCGCGGCGGAGTTCCCCACGCCGCTGCACGTTTACGACGAAGGCGGAATTAAAGCGAACGCACAACGCCTTAACGCCGCTTTTTCGTGGAACAAGGGCTACAAGGAATACTTTGCGGTTAAGGCAAATCCCAACCCCGAAATTCTTAAAATTCTCAAAAAAGAAGGCTGCGGTGCGGACTGCTCCTCGTATACCGAATTGCTCCTCGCCGACGCGCTCGGCTTTAAGGGTGACGAAATTATGTTTTCGTCCAACGAAACCGCCGACAAGGAGTTCGTTTTGGCACGGGAATTGGGCGCAATTATCAATTTAGACGATATCACGCACATCGAATTCCTGAAGCGTGCTTGCCGCGCAAACGGTTTTCCGAAAAAAATCTGCCTAAGATTTAACCCCGGCGGCGATTTTGTAATCAACAATTTGATTATGGGTTCGCCCTCAACCGCGAAATACGGCTTAACACGGGCTCAGCTTTCGGAGGCGGTTAAAACGCTGAAGGCTTTGGGCGTAAAGGAGTTCGGTTTGCACTCGTTTTTAGCGTCAAACACAACGGGAAACTCGTATTACCCCGCACTTGCGAAGCTGATGTTCAAAACGGTGGCGGAGCTCGAAGCCGAAGCGGGCGTGAAATTCGTGTTTGTTAACCTATCCGGCGGCGTGGGTATCGCGTACCGTGAGGACCAAGAGGCCCCGGACATCCGCGAGGTTGCAAAGGGCGTGCAAGCGGCTTATGCGGAGGTTTTCGGCAAAAACGACAGCGTAGCTGTTTATACGGAGCTCGGTCGGTTTATGCTCGCGCCCTACGGCGGACTTTTGACAAAGGTCATTCACTTCAAGCATATCTACCGCGAATATGCAGGCGTTGACGCATGCGCCGCGCATCTTATGCGCCCTGCAATTTACGGCGCGTATCACCATATTACGGTTTTGGGCAAGGAGAATGAAGCAAACGGCACCGTTTACGACATCGTGGGGAGTCTTTGCGAAAACAGTGATAAGTTTGCCGAAAACCGCCCCCTGCCCGCATTGGATTACGGCGATTTATTATTTATCCACGATGCCGGCGCGCACGGACACTCTATGGGTTATAATTATAACGGCAAGCTACGGAGCGCGGAGGTTCTAATGCAAGAGGACGGTAACTTGAAACTGATTCGCCGTGCCGAAACGGAAAAGGATTACTTCGCAACGGTTGCCGACATCTACCCCGAGTTAGGCAAATTAAAATAATGGAAGCAAGCGAAAAGAACATACAACCGAGAAAGGAACCCACAAACTACGAAGCGGAAAAATCGCTGTTATCTTGTATGCTCCTTGAACACGACGCCGCGGTTGCGGCAATGAGCCGTTTAACAAAGGATTACATTTACAATACCGTAAACCGCAGAATATTCGAGGCTATTGAGAGTATTGCGGAGCGCGGCAAAAACATACGCCTCGTTACGGTATACGACGTTCTGAAATCGGGCGGCGATACGGAGTTCGATTTTTTAGAATACCTCACCGAGCTGACAAACCAAGAAGCGACTGCCGCCTTTATTGACGATTATATTGCGATAATAGAGCGTGATTACATACTTCGCCGCGTAATTAAGATTTGCGGCACGGTTGCCGACGAAGCCTACAAGGCCGACGGCGAGGCGGGCGCGGTTGTGACGCACGCAATAGAGCAGTTCCATGAGCTTTCCGTCAACCGCGGACAGCAGCTTGCACACATTCGGGACAGCATTATTAAGTTTTACGAGGAGCTTGCAAAAAAGCAAAAGGACAGCAATTACGGACGCGGCTTTCCGTCGGGGTTCCACAAGCTTGACCAATTTACAAACGGATTTACGGAGGGGCAGCTTGTCATCGTAGCGGCGCGCCCGTCGGTTGGTAAAACCGCATTCGCGCTCAATTTTCTTGCAAACATCGCAAAGCGACAGGCGGCGCAAGACAAGTCGAAAAAAAGCCTCTGCGCCCTGTTCGAATTAGAAATGACCGGCGAAGACCTCGCACAAAGAATGATTTCCAACCTTTCGAATGTTCCTATGAACAACCTGAAGCGCGGCGACAGTATCACCTCCGACGAGTTTTTGAACTCCTATAAAATATCGAACGACCTTCTGATTAACTCGCAAATCTATCACAGCACGGGCACAAATACCAAGCCGTCGCAAATTTACGAGCTTTGCACTAAGCTCGCGGACGATACGGGCAAAAAGTTAGATATTGTGCTTGTCGATTATTTAGGATTACTCGAATTGGAGGAGTCCGACAAAAGGCGAAATTCCTCAACGGTACAGGAGTTAGCCAAAATTACGCGCGCGCTGAAGCTGTATGCAATGAAGCTGAAATGCCCGATAATCCTCCTTTGCCAAATGTCGCGCGCCATTGAAAAGCGTGAGCAGGAACTGAAATCCTACAAGTCCGGCGCGGGAGCCGCCGACGGCGATTCGGGCATATCGCCGATGCCGCAGTTGTCGGATTTGCGCGATTCGGGCAGCATTGAGCAGGATGCCGATATCGTAATTTTCCTTTCGAAAAAATTAAGAGAAAAGGAATCGAACGAAATCATAATGACAATTGCAAAAAACCGCAGCGGCGAAACGGGCGAAATATTTTTTAATTTCGACGGCAGGCACCAACGCTTTACCGAGGGACAGGTCTTTCACCGCGGCGCGTCGGTCGGCAAACCGAATGACGGCGTCGACGAATAGTATAGCGATAGGCTATCCTTTGTTTTTTGTCACCCTGCGCGTGTAATTTTGTCACCCTGCGCGGAATCGCAGGGTTCAATCCTTATTGAGTATAGATTCTGCGATTTCGCGCAGAATGACAACACGGTTGACCGCGCAAAACAATATAAAAGTATTTATTCGTATTTATAAATATGTTTTAATAGATATATATACAATAGTAAGAATGAATATCGGAATTATAGCGGACGGAAACGGTAGGTACGGCGTAAAAACGGACGGCTCTCGCCTTGCGGGGTATAAGCACGGCGCGGATGCGATTTTGCGCCTTATGAGGGCGCAAAAGGAACTCGGTATCGAGTATATGACAGTTTTCGTTTTTTCTCAGGATAATTTCAACCGACCAAAGGAGGAGGTCGAAACGATATTCAAAACCGTCGGCGATTATTTCGAAACGGAGGTGCTGTTCCTTGCGAAACTACTGCTTCTTAAATGCAAAATCGTCGGCGATTGGAGCGCGTTCCCCGAAGAATTCCGCGACGTTTGCGAGAATTTGGAGTTGGAAACTAAGGATTATACCCAAACGTTAAGCTTTGCCATTAACTATAGCGGTCGCGACGAAATATGTAAAGCGGCGCAATTGGCGGCAGCGGCTTACACAATGGACGTCTCCTCGCGCCTTGATGAAACGGTTTTTAACCTCCTAAAGGAAGTGGATTTTATGCCGCACGTCAATTCTTTAGAGAGTATCACACAGCGTGAACGCAGTTATGCAAAGCATTTCGATATCGAAAAATACCTTTCTACCGCCGGCTACCCCGACCCCGATATCATAATCCGCTACGGCGACAAAAAAAGACTTTCGGACTTTATGCTTTTCCAATGCGCGTACAGCGAGATATATTTCCTTAAAAAGATGTTCCCCGAGTTCGAAAAAAGCGATTTGGAGGAAGCTATCGCAGAGTTCAAAAACACAAAACGCACCTTCGGCGGAATCAGCTTATAAGCAAGGGATTGGACAACCGAGTCGTCGTTCTGCGCAAAGTCGCAGAATCCGTTAATTATACGGATTGAACCCTGCAACCTTGCGCAAGGTGACAAACAATCCGCTGATTGTCCGCAGTTATAATCAAATTGTTACAGAACAATATACCCTTCCTTAATTTCGGTGACTGCAAATTTTCCGGCGGCAGCAACGGCTAACGCATTTTTGAATTCCTTTTGAACCGCGATTAACGCCGACACTTCTTGAGCGTAGTCAACGGATATAATGCTGTGAGGGGTTGCACGAAGGCTGTATTTAAGAGCCTCGAAATCGGCATAAGAGCAAACCGCATTGAAAACCGAACAAAGCTTTTTGATAACCGTTTCCGTGCATTCAAGCACCGAAACCGCGCTTTTTGCATAAGCGGCGGAGAGTCCGCCCATGCCTAATTTTATTCCGCCGAAGTACCTTGTGACAGTCAACACCACCCCCGTAAGGTTGCCTTTTTTTATGGCGTTCAATATCGGCGCGCCCGCCGTACCGCCCGGCTCGCCGGCGTCGTAGGAGCGAAAATTTTCGCCGCCCGCGCCCAAAACATAAGCAAAACAAACGTGCGTTGCGTCGTTGAACAAGACTTTGCGCTCCTCGATAAAGGCGCGTGCGGCTTCCTCGGTTTCAACGGGCTGCGCCTCGGCAATAAAACGGCTCTTGCGCTCGACCGTTTCCGCCCTTGCGTATTCCTTTATCGTTTTGAACTCCATTGCCTATTTAAGTAGGCACCGACTAACTCCTTCCCCAAAAATCATCGCAATCATTTTGCCGGAATTAAACAGTGACTACTTAATAGTACTACACATAATTGTCCGCACCCAAAATATCCAAAACATTGAACAGTCGGGCAAATTAGTGTATGCTTATAGCAATAACGGTAATATTTCAAGGCTATGGAAACGGAAATTCAAAAATTCGCGGAGAATGTAAAATTTTTCAACAAACTGACGTTAGATGTTTTTGAAAGAGAAGGATTAGACAAGTCCGATTTATTTGCAACCTTGCAAGCCGCCTCATCGCTTCAACGCCGTCTTTATACGCAAAACAACAGCTTTATCGACAGCAAAGTTACGCCGCTCATCCGCAGAACCGAAATGCTCACCCGCGCCGAAGCGGACTTTTTGAAAACGCTCGCGCTCGCCCTTTACGATTCGGACGAAAAACGGTTCGATGACCCGTGTTTTACTACGGAGCTTTGGGAAAGATACATACAAAACGAGCTGCTTTTGTACGGAATTTCTCCGTCCGAAAAATCGCTTGCCGAGGTGTTTTGGGCACTAAAGTACCACTATTACTCTATTTTGGATACCGCAAGTCCTCTGTATTATGCGCGTTCGGTCAGCTTTTTCGAGAAAGTTTTTAACTCCGTTGCCATTCCGAAAGCCGCCGAAATTGCAGACAAGCGGCTTGTTGGTGAAATCGTAAACGCGATATGCCTTTATTATCCGTGTATTGTCTACGACGCTCTTTACAATGAGGTAAACAAGGAAACCGTCGAGACAATCAGAAATGCGGCAGTAAAAGCGCACGCTATGGTGCACGAATTTCTCGGAGAGGGCGAGGACTATGAACGGGTAAAAGAAACCGTTGAATACGCCTTGCGCGACTCTTTCGGCGCGGCAATGCGATTGCGTTTGCAAGAAAACTTGGGCGACGAAAGTCACATAAGCGAAGCAAAAAAAATTCTGCAGGAAAACTATCGCTTTTTGCCCGATGACCTTTTGCCGGTAATCTGCGGCGAGGCGTCGTTTCCGCAACATACAAAGCATATTAAGCACGTAAACGACACGCTGAATACCTTTTATGACGAATTGCTTTTGTCGTATTTTACCGGCGAAATGTCGCATAAACACTTCACCGACGTGTTAATTTCATTCGGCGAATTCGTTGTAAAATACACAAAACGCAGTGAACATTCGTTTTTTGTTTCGTCTCTTTTGGATTCTTTGGCACTTTTAACAAGAACGGAAAAGGATTTTTCCGATGACATACGCCGCCGCTACGAAAATCTTGTAGCCGCGTTTGTAAAGTATGTGTCCGTAAAAAAAGCCGTGTCGTTGAACACGCTTTTCGGCTCGCTTAGGGACTTGCAATCGGTAATGCTGCTTCATTCGCGACGCGAATTCCCCGACGATTCCTTTGCGGCGCGCAAAAAGTACGTGTCGCTTATAACGGGTTCGCTCCTCCGTACGCACGTGCCGACGTTTGTTCACAGCCTTATGGTCGCAAAGATGATGAAAACCGCCGCCGAGTGGTTTTGCGACAACAAGCCGTCAAAGCTTATCGGGATATGCAACGCCGCGACCGAGGAAGAAGTAAAAGCAAAAAAAGCCGAGATAGTTTCGCAGGTTTATCTTTGCGGCTTGGCGCACGATTTAGGCAAAATCAACTACATCGACACCGTTTCGAAGGTTTGCCGCAAGCTGACGGATATGGAATTCTTGATGATAAAAAAGCACTGTAAAGGGGGCACGGAGGTGCTGTCCTCCGCGGAATTCGAAAACGAAAGCTATGTGGCAAAGTATCACCACCGCACCGCACACGGGAAAAGCGCGAGAGAATACCCCAAAGAGACGGAGGACGAGAACTTTGCAAGTCATCCTTATTTCTTTGTAGTGAAAATGTGCTACGTTTTCGACGGGCTTGATGCGGCTACCGATTTCGTCGGTCGGGGATACCAATCGTGCAAATCCCCCGAGCTTGCAATGGACGAAACGGTGGCGGATTCCGCTTACCGCTTAAGGGCTGAAGCAAAATGGGCAAGTAAAGGAGTGAAACAAGCGGCTTTTTACACGGACTGCGACCCCGAAATAACCGCGCTGTTCACAATTCCCGCATTCCGCTCCAAAATTAAAACAATCCTCAATACCTACCGCAAAACCGTGTACGAACGGGTATATAGAAATTCCTCAAGAACTATTGAATAGGAGGTGTGTTTGGATACAGATTCCTCCCCTCCCAAAATTAAAAACCCTACCTTTCGTAAACGAAAACCTCGGCAAGTTGACCGCCTGAGGAGCGGGAATTATCGGTAAAGGAGAG
>JAISKW010000162.1 GCA_031260775.1 Christensenellaceae bacterium | reverse complement strand
AACCGCACATTTAAAACCACAACATGCTTTTGGCACGCATTCTTTGGTTAAAAAAATGCATTTGTTGGAAATTTAAGATGATAACCTCGCCTTTATTGTCGGCAAGAAACCTTAAAATTTGCTCCGCTTGCTTTTGAAACGGCGCGGATATGAATCCGTGTTTGGTATAGTATTCCTCCTCGAACCACGACAAACGGATGTCCAAATACCTTGCCCCCGCACGCAATTGGTCGTAAGCATCGAGCGTTTGCGTGACGGCGTAACGGCGCGAAATTCCCCAAATTAGTTCCTTGACCGGCGTTTGCATTTCGATACCGCCTATTGCGTCGGGGTCTACGGGCGAGTTCCATACGATATCGTTCGTAAAGCTATCGTGACTGCCGAGCATTGCGATATCGATTACGCGCGGATTTGCCGTTGTTATTCCCTCAACCGAGGCGATTGCGTGCGAATAGTCCTTTGTTCCTTCAATTTTTGCCGCGGAAAACGGTAATTCCGTGAACGAGAACGCCGCTACGGCAAGCAATAGCGCGCAAATTAAAATTGCGGCAACAATCTTTTTTCCTTTCCCTAAATTTTTTTTCATACCAATTTAATAAACAGGAGCGGACGAGCGCGCTGTCATTCTGCGATAACGCGCAGAATCCTCAGTACAAGGATTGTACACTGCGACTTCGCACAGGGTGACAAAATGACATACTGATTGTCCACACCTAAATAAACCAATTATTTCCGCTTTTTGTTTCGGCAATTAACGGGACGATGAGCGATACCGCCGCTTCCATTTCGGTTTTCAGCAAAGCTTTTACCTTTTCGGCCTCGTCAATCGGGCAATCAACCAAAAGCTCGTCATGGATTTGCAGGATGAGTTTTGCTTTGTAGCCGCCGCTTTTGAGTGCGTTATACACCTTGAGCATTGCAATTTTACAAATATCCGCCGCCGTACCTTGCACCGGCATATTCATTGCCGCACGCTTCGCGCTTTCGCGCGTTTGGCGGTCGTACGATTTAATTTCGCTAAAGTTTGCAATGCGTCCGAAAAGCGTTTTAACAAAGCCGTCGCGCTCGGCTTCCTGCACGGTTTTTTGCATAAAGGTTCTTATTCCTGGATAAGCGTCGAAATAGGCATCTATAAACCTTTGCGCTTCGTAATGCCCTACGCCGATTTGCTCCGACAATCCGTGCGCGCTTATACCGTAGACGATGCCAAAGTTAACCGCCTTTGCGCTCGTGCGCATACCTTTCGTAACGGCATTAAGCGGAACGCCGTGAATTTTGCTTGCGGTCAGGATGTGAATATCTATGCCGTTTTTGTACGCATTTAGGAGTTCGGCATCCCCGCTCATCACGGCAAGGAGCCGTAACTCGATTTGTGAGTAATCTGCCGAAACAAAAACGTTCCCGTTTGACGGCACGAACATCTTGCGTATTTCGCGCCCCTCTTCCGAGCGGTTGGGGATATTTTGCAAATTAGGCCTCTCGGAAGAAAGCCGCCCGGTGTGGGTTAAGGCTTGGTTGAACGTCGTATGCAGCTTGCCGCTTTCGTCAATAAGCGGCTGCAACCCCGTTAAATATGTGCCCTGCAGTTTTGATAAAAAACGGTATTTTTTAATAAATTTTACAATCGGCGCGTCCAAATTGTCCAAAACCTCAACCGCGACGGAATATCCCGTTTTGGTTTTTTTGCCCTCTGGCAGCTTTAAGTCGACAAACAATACGTCCGCGAGCTGTTTGTTCGATGAGATATTAAACTCCTTGCCAGCCTCGCGGTAAATTTCTTGTTCCGCTTGCTTAATCTGAGCGGCAATATTCGCGCTCATTTCCTTCAGAGCCTCGCGGTCGATGTTAATTCCTTCGTTCTCGCAGCTTAATAAGACTTCGATAAGCGGCAGTTCGATATCGGTATACAGCGAAAGAAGCCCGCGCTCCTTAAGCTTTTTGCGCGCGCTTTCGGAGGCGGCGAATATTGCGCTTGCCGATTCTGCGTACTCTTTTTGATTTCTGCCGCCGCTCAAAAGGTATGAAGACAGCATCAAATCGTCGTAATTTACGATTGACCCTACGGCTGCGCCGAACGCTTTGAAGAAGGATTTTGCATCGTAAATATATTTTTTGATTTTATCGTTTGCCAAAAACGGTTTCAGAATTTCGTAAACCGTTTCTTGCGTCAACCCCACGCCGAAAAGCGAACGGTCGTAATCGATAACGAAATACTCCTCCGCCGACGTTGCAATTTCCAATCCCTCGTCTAATGCTTTAAGTGCAATCGCGTCTTTATTTGCGGACAATGTCTTTTTGATGTCCTTTTCGTGTAAATTTACGCGTTTTGCAACGATTTTCGGCACTTCCTCCGAAACGGGAACTTCGGTATTGTTGTCGAACGAAAAACGGCTCGTCAACGCAGAAATTTCAAGCTCCTTAAGCTTTGTCAGAAGATTACCGTTTAACTTGCCGTTGAATGCGGTTTCACTTGCGCTAAGCGAGAGCGGTACGTTAACGTTTATTGTTGCAAGCGTTTTTGAAAGGTAAGCATTCGCTTTATCGTTGACTAAATTCTCCTTTAATTTGCCCTTTAACTCTTCGATATTAGCGTATACGCCGTCTAAATCGCCGTATTTTTCAAGTAAGTCCTTTGCGCCCTTTTCGCCTATGCCCTTAACCCCGGGGATATTGTCGGAGTGGTCGCCGGCTAAACTTTTGTATTCAATAATTTGCGCCGGTGTAAACCCCTCCTCCGCTAAAAGTGCGGGGGTGTATCTAATAACATCGTTGCGTTGTTTGTTATGAAAAACGGTAACGGAATCGTCAACAAGTTGCAAAATATCGCGGTCGCCGCTGACGATAATTACTTCTCCCTGAGTCTTAAATTGTTTTGCAAGCGTTCCTAAAATGTCGTCCGCTTCGTACCCTGCAAGCTCAGACGTCTTAATCCCGGCGGCTGAAAGCATTTCCTTAATGTACCCTATTTGCTCGTGAAGTTCGGGAGGCGAGGGCTTGCGTGTTCCCTTATACTCGGCGTACATATCGTGGCGGAACGTCTTTGCTTTCACATCGAACGCCGCAACCACATGGGTGGGTTTCTCCTCTTTTAACAGCGGCGCAAGCATCGAAAAAAAGCCGAACACCGCA
>JAISKW010000109.1 GCA_031260775.1 Christensenellaceae bacterium | reverse complement strand
CGCGTTGAAAGCGAAAAGGGAGTAGGGTCAAGGTTCATTTTTGATATAGTTTTCGATTGGGGAGAGGAGCTTAGCTCCGAGTACGAAAGCGCAATTCCCTCGTCACTAAGGGCGTTGCTCGTAGATGACGATACGGACTTTTTGCAATACCTCAAGGGTATTTTGGAGTCTTATGACGTCACGGTAGATGCGGTATCTAACGGCGAAGCCGCCGTCAGAAAAGCGAAAAAGCGCGCCGATTACGATTTGGTTTTCGTTGATTGGCAATTAAGCGGCATAAACGGCTGCAAAACAAGCGAAAAACTTAAAAAGCTCCTGCCTCGAGAAACGAAGTACATAATGGTTTCGGCATTCGACAAAACAGATATCGAAAGCGGAAGCAAAAACTTTAAGGCAGATTTATTCTTGCAAAAACCCGTATTGCCGCGGGCTTTGTATAACGGAATTTTGAATATTCTCTCACACGGCAAAAAGCGTGAAGAACAAGACGACGCTTCAAACGATTTCCGCGGAAGAACGATTTTGGTTGCCGAGGATATCGAAATTAACCGCGAAATCGTATCGAGTATTTTTGAGGAAACGGGCGCGGTACTAATCCTCGCCGAAAACGGCGAGGAAGCGGTTGCAAGATTTAGTGAAAATCCGGAGATTATTGACCTTGTGTTAATGGATATGCAAATGCCCGTTATGGACGGTTTAACCGCAACGCGTACGATACGTGCATTGAACGTCCCTAAAGCGAAGAAAGTGCCGATACTCGCAATGACCGCAAACGCGTTCAAGGAGGATATGGAGTTATGCCTATCGGCGGGGATGAACGGACATATCGCAAAGCCGATTGAGGTTGACGTCTTGTTCGAAGCGGTCGCAAAATACATAAAAAAGCAGAAATAAAGGGAGTAGACAATAGCGTTGTCATTCTGCGCAAAGTCGCAGAATCCATACTTAACTTAATAAGGATTGGACTCTGCCATTTCCGCGCAGAGTGACAAAATTACACCCAGATTGTCCGCACCTAAAATAAATATGAAGAACTATAGTTTAGAGTTTGATGCACTTGTTAAGTCAAGAAGAAGCACAAGAAAGTACAACGGAAAGCTCCCGTCGGATGCCGTTCTTGCGAGCGTAATCGCGGCAGGACGGTATGCGCCGAGCGGCTTTAACAGCCAAGGCACGCATATTATAGTCGTAAAAACGCCGGCAATAATAGCGTCGTTTAATACGGCACTGACGGCAATACTCAAAATTGTGCCGTTGAGCGAAAAAACGCCTCCGATGCTCGCGGGGCTTGTAAAGCAAGCGCAAACGGCAGAGATTAGCGTGACCTACGGCGCGCCGGTTGTGATACTTGTCGCAAGCAAAACCGGGTACGTAAACGCGGTAAAAGATACGTCTTGCGTAATGGAGAATATGCAGCTTGCTGCAACGGCGAATTGTATCGGCAGCTGCTGGATTAACTTTTTCGGGATGTTCGGCAACGCGGCTCCGCTTAAAGCGATATATGAGAGTATCGGACTTCAAAAGGATGAAGAAGTCCAAGCCGCGCTCGTTTTGGGCGAGTCGGACGATATCGCAACTACGTCTATCTTGCGTGAAAACGGTAACCCCGTAACGTTCGCGTAGGATTAATAAGCATTTTTTACAGACTCAAAATGAAATGTTAGAATTTATAGGTTGTTGCGCTCAAAAGCGAACATACAAAGTAAATTCTAATATTTTTTTGCTGTTATGGCTCAGTTGGTAGAGCACGTCATTGGTAATGACGAGGTCCCGGGTCCGAATCCCGGTAACAGCTCCATTAAAAAGGTTGCCCCGTCAAAGACAGAGGCAACCTTTTCAATTATGGATTTGCAAATATAATATCATCCAAACGTGTAGCTTCCGCTTTCCTTTTATATACACTTTACAAAATGCAAATATTCTACCGTTTTGCTCCCGCCGACGTTTCTATTTTTTTCTGAATCGGCTTGGAAACGTTTATAGTCTTTTTCTACTATGCCGTATTCCCCTCCCGCAAAGGATGACAAAATTACACACTGATTGTCCGCACCTCAACAGCAAAGGAGGGCGAGAAGATGCTAAATCTATAGTGGGGAATTTATATATTGCAAATAATAACTTATAATTGTTTATTGTGATAGCCAAAGCTAAGTTAGAATCATACAAAATCCGATACGACGAGTTAAACAAAATACTCGGTGACCCCGACGCCTCCTTTGACAACGCCGAAAGAAAAAAACTTACCAAGGCGCACAGCGATTTACTGCCCGTTATCGAGCTATACGACGAAATACTCTCTCTCGAAGCCGCTATGGACGAGTCCAAGGAACTTATGAACGGCTCCGACAAGGAAATGGCGGAGTACGCTGAGTCCGAATACTACTCCTCACGCGAAAAGCTCGCCGCCAAAGAGGAGCAAATGAAGTTCCTCCTTATCCCCAAAGACCCTCTTGACGAAAAAAACGTCATTCTCGAAATCCGCCCTGCTGCCGGCGGCGACGAAAGCGCGCTTTTCGGCTACGAACTCCTCAAGATGTACCGCCGATTCACCGAGCGTATGCGTTGGAAGTGGGAGGAAATCGACGTTGACGAGACAGAACTCGGCGGCATTAAATCCGCAACCGCTATGATTTCCGGTAACGACATCTACTCGCGTATGAAATACGAAAGCGGCGTACACCGCGTTCAACGCGTTCCCGCTACCGAAAGTCAAGGACGCGTTCACACCTCCACCGTCACCATTGCCGTTCTGCCCGAAGCCGAGGACGTTGAGCTTGAAATCAACGAAAAAGACCTTCGCATCGATACCTACCGCTCCTCCGGTGCCGGCGGTCAGCACGTCAACAAGACCGAAAGCGCAATCCGCATTACCCACATACCCACCGGCATTGTTGTTGCTTGCCAAGACGAACGCTCACAAATCAAAAACCGCGACAAGGCGATGAAGGTTCTCAAAACCCGTCTTTTCGACGCCGCACGCCAAGAAAACGACAAAAAATACTCCGATTACCGCAAAAGCCAAGTCGGTACCGGCGACCGTTCCGAGCGTATCCGCACCTACAACTTCCCCCAAGGACGCGTTTCCGACCACCGCATAAACCTTACCCTTTACTCAATCGGTGAGTTTATGGACGGCGACCTCACCCCCATGATTGACGCTCTCGCTCTCGCTGACATGAACGCCAAACTCTCCGCGCAAGGCGAGGAGTAGTGGTTGTGTTTTCTTCGGGAGGGGGCGGTTGTGT
>JAISKW010000061.1 GCA_031260775.1 Christensenellaceae bacterium | reverse complement strand
CAAAATAAATATCCCCGTATTCAACGCGGGCGACGGCAGAAACGAGCATCCCACGCAAACGATTCTTGACTTAGTCACGATTTATGACGAGTTCAAACGCTTTGACGGCGTTTCGATTTGCTTTATCGGCGACATTAAAAACTCGCGGGTCGCGCACGGCAACAGCATCGTTTGCCGTACATTGGGTATGAAAACATATATTGCGGGCCCGGAGGAGTTCTTAGACGACACCGCCGAGCGGCTCACTGTAGACGAGGCAATCGAAAAATGCGACGTTTGTATGTTTTTGAGGGTTCAAAACGAGCGGCATAATTCCGAGGACCGCGTCTTTGCCCCCGGCGAGTATCTTGCAAATTACGGCTTAACAAAGGAAAGAGCGGCAAGGCTCAAAGAAAGGGCGATTGTTATGCACCCCGCGCCGTTCAACCGCGGCGTGGAAATTGAGGATTGCGTTGTCGAAAGCCCCAAAAGCCGCATTTTCAGGCAAATTACAAACGGTGTTTATACCCGTATGGCGGTTTTAGATATGAGTTTTGCAAACGAAATTAAGTAATTTGCTCGGCACGGGAGCGGACGTTTCGCGATATATCCGCGAACTTTGAGGCGCGAAATTGACTTTCCGTCAAAAAAGGTTACATTCAAGACAATGTACAAGATAGGATTTTTAGGCGCGGGCGTCATGGCGGGCGCGATTATCACGGCGGCAAGAACAAACGAAGCCGTCAGCGGCGTGAAGGCAGGCGAAATTGCCGCGTTCGATGCCGATTCCACTAAGCTTGAGAAATTTGCAAAAATCGGCGTTATTGCCGCCACCTCAGCTTCTCAGCTGTTCGAAACCTGCGAAATTGTCCTTTTAGGCGTAAAACCGCAGCAATATGCGGACATTCTTAAAAACATACCCGAGTTCAAATGCTCCGCACTCATTTCCATAATGGCGGGCGTAAAGAGCGAAAAAATCCGCGCCCTGACCTGCAAACCCGTTATACGCGTTATGCCTAACCTCCCCGCAACGGTAGGAAAAGGCGCGACGGCGGTTTATATCCCCTCCGACGCAAACGCTTACAAAGAATTTATTCTTGACCTGTTCAAATGTTGCGGACTCGTTACGCAGGTTTCAGAGGACAAGTTCGATGCCGTAACAAGCATCAGCGGTTCGGGCCCCGCGTATGTATACTTGTTTGCGCAATATCTTGCGGAGGCAGGTATTGCGGGCGGCTTGAGCGAAACGGAAAGCAAATCCCTCGCGCTTGCGACCATCGAAGGCGCGGCGGCTTACGCCTCGCAAACGCCCGATAGCTTGGAAGATCTCGTGCGCAAGGTTTGCTCTCCCGGCGGAACGACTATTGAAGCGGTTAACCAATTCAACGATAATAACCTTAAAGGAATTATTTTTTCGGCGGTAAACGCGTGCAAAAACAAAAGTACACTGCTTAGCGACAAGTACTAAAATATGCAAAACGGCGAGAGCAAACAACTGAATATCAAAGCTTCACGACTCATAGTTGTACTTGTTTCGCTACTTTCTTTGACCTTGGTGTTTTTCCTTTCGTGGGAATTCCTCATCGTAAACGACATTCAAATAGAGTCGGACGGTCCGCTGCAAACGGTTACTGCTGCTCAGATTATTGGAAAAACTGACATAAAACCGCAGGCGTATTCGGTTACAATTTCCGAGGAAGCGTTGAAAGAGAAAATCGAAAATGCGTTCCCAAACCACGCAATAACCGTAAAAGAGGTTAAACGCCGTCTGCAAACAATCACAATCCGCGTTGAGGAAAACCTGCCGGTAATGTTCTTTTTAGACGAGAACGAAACCGCTTATGTTACGGATATAACCTTAACAAGACACGAGGAAATGCCGCACGAAACGGCGGCAGAGAACGGTTATATCCGCGTTTACGGCACAACATATAATGAGCTTTTGGGTACCCAAAACGCGCAAACTCTCACCAATGTGCTTAAGGGCATAGTTGACGGCGGAACGCCTGTGTACGCCCTTACGGCATATATACAGCTGATAACCTACGAGAACGGTGAGTTTAATATAACCCTTAAAAACGAGCAAACGGCTATTATTCCGCTTTTGAAATAAATTCACAAACCTTTTCAAAGTATGTTTCGCTGTCATGGTAATACGCTTGGGCATGCCCTGCGTCTTTGATTTCGAAGAGTTCCTTTTTTGCACTGCCGCACGCGTCGAACAACGCTGTTCCATTATCGGGCGTTACAAATGTATCCGCCGTGCCGTGGATAAACAACATCGGAACGGTTGCGTTCTTTACGCTTACAATCGCGCTTGGTTCGGAAAAACCGAACTTGTTAATCCGTCGGCAGAAAAATTCCGCCATCGGTAAAAACACAATCGCCGGCGGCAGTTTTACAATCCGCTTTACAATCGACGACATTACCTCCTTTATACTCTGAAAGCCGCAGTCCGAAATTATACCCTTTACTATTTCGGGCGCGTTTGCGGAAACCGTACAAACCGTCGCGCCTCCCATCGAAATACCGTACAAAAAGAGCGGTGCATCGGGGAATTTCGTTTCGGCATAAGCAACCCACTTCAAAACGTCCTCCGCATCTTTACAACCCATACCGATATATCTGCTACCGCTTTTACCGTGCCCGCGATTATCAACGGCAATAACGGAGTACCCCTCTTTTAAGAATTTTTCGGAAATAGGGGCAAAGTCGGCAAAAAACTCGCCGTGGTAGCCGTGTACGCAGATAATTACGGGCGCGGTTAAGTTCTTTGAGCCGTAAATGCGCCCGTAGAGGTCAAAACCCTCGGCAGATTTTAACCGCACTTCTTCGCATTCGACCTTTGAAAAGCGTGCGGTAGCCTCGGCACGATAAGAATGAAACGTTTCGACACCTTCACCCATTAAACGCTCCGCGAGTTTGCCTTTTGCCGGCTTCGGCCCGTGCTTTTGCCTGACAAATACGGCGACAAAGATTATGTACCCGAGCAGCACATACATTGCCAAAAGTCCGCCCAAAACGGCGGCTAAAACGATTACAATTTCCATATTATTTTAAGCGTTTTACATAACCCGAAAGAAGCGTAAGTGCCTCAAGCGGGGTCAATGAGTTGATATTTAAGCCCCTGATGCCGCTTAAAACCTCTTTTTCATTATCGTTTTGCGCCGCTTCAAAAAAGGATAGCTGTTCGGTGGGGGCGGCTCCCTCAAGAATAGACGAGCTTAAGGTTTCCTTAAAATTGTCGTCCTTGCGCTGCTCGGAGAGGATGCTCAAAATTTCTTTACTCCGTTTAATTACGTTTGCGTTTACGCCCGCAAGCTCGGCAACCTCGATACCAAAGCTTTTATCCGCAGAACCGTCGGCGGCTTTGTACAAAAAGGTTACGCCGTTTTCGCTCTCCGATATTAAAAAATGTAAATTTTTAATGAGTTGTGATGCTCTCGAAAGCTCCGACAGCTCATGATAATGCGTTGCAAACAGCGTGAACGCGCCGATTTTTAAGGACAAATGCTCCGCAATCGCCCACGCGACCGACAGCCCGTCCAACGTTGACGTGCCGCGCCCGACCTCGTCCAAAATCAAAAGACTCTTAGAAGTCGCTTGATTTAATATCAGCGCGACCTCGCTCATCTCCAACATAAAAGTTGACTGCCCGTGCGAGAGGTTATCCGAGGCTCCTATTCTCGTAAAAATTCTATCGAAAAGCGGCATCGAAGCCGAGCGTGCAGGCACGAACGAGCCGATATGCGCCATTAGCGCGATAAGCGCGTTTTGCCGCATATAGGTACTCTTACCTGCCATATTAGGGCCTGTAATTATAAGCGTTTGCCGTTCGCCTTTTATTAATTTCGAGTCGTTCGGGATGAATCTGCCGTTCATACCCGCCTCAACGGTAGGGTGACGACCTCCCTGAATTTCCAGCGTTTTTGATTTTTGCGACACGACCGGACGGCAGTAATTATTTTCGTCGGCGACTTGTGCAAACGAGGTGTAAACGTCTAAAAAGGATAACGCCTGCGCGTTCAAAACAAGCGATGTGACTTCCTCTTTCAATTCCTCGCGGATTTCGTTATAAATTGTCGCCTCGCACCTTGCCGCGCTGTCCCCGCTCGAGCGGATTGCGTTCTCAAGCTCGGTCAATTCCGCGGAGGTGTACCTTTCGGCGTTTGCTACGGTTTGTTTGCGAATATACCCCATTGGGGCGAGCGAGCCTTGCGACTTGGGAATTTCGATATAATAGCCGAACACTCTGTTATAGCCGACCTTTAGGTTTTTAATTTCAAGCTTGCCGCGTTCGCGCTCCTCGAAGGCTTTGACATACTGTTCGCCCTCAGATTGCATATTACGGTAGCCGTCAAGCTCCTTGTTATAGCCCGATTTAACTACGCCGCCGTCCGATAAATTAAGGGGCGGATTATCAACAATCGCCCTCTCGATTTTATCGGTGAGCTTCGATAATGTGTTTATCGCCTTGTAAATACCGACAAGCTTTGCCGCCTTTGACGTTTTTAACAGTTCCTTAATTTCCGCCGCGCCCGCAACCGAAACGGCTATGCCTTTAATATCGCGCGGGCTTGCCGTGTTTTGCACAAGCCGCGAGGACAACCTTTGAATATCGCGTACGTTACGAAGCTTTTCTTGCAGGTTTTGTCTAAGCACAGCGTTTCTTTCAAGTTCGTCCACGCAGTCTTGCCGCTTAAAGATTTCCTTTTCGTCTGTTACGGGCTCGGTTATGATTTTGCGCAAAAGCCTTGCGCCCGCGCTCGTGCAGGTTTTATCCAAAATCCCTAAGAGACTGCCTTTAACTTGCCCGTCGGAGAGGTTCTCTAATAGCTCGAGGTTTCGCTGCGTTGCGTTGTCTAAAAACATACGCGCGGAGGCGGTAACTATTTTCGGCGGCAGAATGTTAGCAATTGCAGTCTTTTGGGTGTCCTCAATGTATCCTAAAATGTCCGAAAGCGCGCAAACGCTGTCGGGAAAGCTTTGAAGCCCTAAGGCGGCAAGCGATGCCGTTTTGAAGAATTTCAAAACGAAACCCTCGGCGTTTTTGAAGACGTATCTTACACCGTTGCGGCGTTTTGCCCGCGGGAGTTTGCCTGTTTTTACGCTTTCGAACTCGTTTATAACCAAAGCTGCGGACTCGCTCGCTAATATTTCCTTTGGCGCGACGTTCAAAACGGCGTCCTCGAATGAGACACTTTTTTCGTCGAACTCCAAAACGGACATTTCTCCGGTTGAAATATCGGAGATTGCAAATGCGATATTATCTTTATTCTTATAAACAGCAAGCAGAAAGTTGTTTTCGCACCCGACTAAAATGTCCTCATCGGTAATAGTCCCCGGGGTGATTAGGCGGACGACGTCGCGCTTAAGCATCCCTTTTTGGTCGCCGGGTGCGGAAAGTTGCTCGCAAATTGCAACCTGTTTGTCGGCTTTAATAAGCCTTGCGATATAGCCCGTTACGGCGTGGAACGGCACTCCGCACATGGGTGCGCGGAAACCGCCGCCGCTTTCGCGCGCCGTCAAGGTCAAATCCAAGAGCCTCGATGCC
>JAISKW010000015.1 GCA_031260775.1 Christensenellaceae bacterium | reverse complement strand
AGAGGGTGAAATTTCAAACCGCTATACGGTAGACAGCTTGATTGTAGCTACGTATATAATTCCGAGCGTTTCAACGTCCGAGCGCGAGGTCAGAGTATACTTCAAAAAAGGCGACGGGGAGGTCACTTCTCCTTATGTCGTAATCGCCCCGACCGAGGGATATACGCCTAAGGCGGCAGGCGTGAACGAAAGGCTGATCGGCATTTATTCAAGAAACGCTTTCGGGCTGCCCGATTTAACGCCCGGCATATTCAATTGGAGGTACACCTCCGCAACCGTTACAAATACCGAGGCGGCGGCAAAACCGCTCCGCGACGGGCTATATGCGACAGATACGGACACCGCGCTTTTCGGCGATAGAGAATTGGGCTATCAAACGGTTTCGCTTGTCGTTGACGTGCCGTCAAGGAGGCTTCCGGGAGGAACGACAAGGACTAATGTTATTACAAATATTACGACGGTAGGAGAAATCGATAACGAAATTTTGAACTCCGTAACGCCGTCTTATGTGCGCTTCCCGGGCGGGGCGTACGGCGAGGGCATAAGCTTATCTCCGCAGGACGTAGGCAACGGCGCGGTGTTGCCGCAAACCGTTACGGCAAGATATGTCGGCAGCGGCGGCGGCGATGCGGTTGATAAAACTTATACAATCACCTGGAACGCGTCGTTCTTTAACGATGCGGACGGCGTCTTTATTAAGCGTATCGCGCGCGAGGCTCTCGTCAGGGTTACGGGTACTATCGGCGACGGCACCGTTAAGGAAACGGTTACATTAATAGTTGAAAACGGGAACAAAACTTTTGCGTCGCTTAAGGCTTACGGCAGCTTTGACCCGGTTGAAGAAACCCGCTTCGAATTCGAAACGGCAAGGCTTTCGGACGGTAACTACTCGTTGAACCTTGACCCGTACCGCTACGATTATCTGCCGCAAACCCTGGAAATTAACTTCGGAACGTTCTCGGAAACCTTTAACTTTACGAACGCCGATTGGTATTACCTTTACGAAGGTGAATATGCAAAAATTGAGGACGTGGGCGGGCGCGGAGTGTTCGGCTGGGCGGTTGACGGCGTTACTTACTATATAAGGGTACAGTTAGAGGCGGACCCCGAGGCAAGATACTTGGCGCAGGCGGTTACGTTTGAAATTATTTTAAGCAACCGCGAAATAAAGCGCGACCGCATCTACGGCTTGCTGCCGAACGGCGCGGGTTGGACGCAGGGGATTCCTTTTGACGGCGCGGCTGCGAACGCGAAAGCGTTTGAAAACGCAATTTTGGCTGCCGAATACGTCGAAGTGGAATTCGCAACCGCCGCAAGAGGCAAAAACGTAGCCGTCAAATGGCTTAACCTTGAAGAGGTGTTAGAGTGGCTTAGGTCGCCTCAAGGTACGGGTTTCGACGGCAGCGACATAATTAAAAAGGATTTAATCGGGGTTGTTTGCGAAGGAATACCGAGCTTAGAACAGCAAATTAATATCTCGATACAGGTTATTCCCCGTACGATTAACGCCATAAGCTTCGGCGGAATCAGCGACGTTCTTATCAACAGCGGAATCATCGAATACAGAGGGCTTGAAGATTATATCACGAACTTGAATAACGGCTCGTCCGATTCGAGCATCGAAATTGTCGTAAAAAAGCCGTACGCTCTTATCAATTATCTGAATTATGCGTTAGATTTGGGCGAATTCGGTTTGGATATCAGCTTCGAGGAGAGCTATGACGGCTTCTTATCGCTCGCTTTTGCGCAATTACTGACCGATTTCAGTTTGGT
Organism: Christensenellaceae bacterium; assembly: GCA_031260775.1. Classification (GTDB taxonomy): domain Bacteria; phylum Bacillota; class Clostridia; order Christensenellales; family DTU072; genus JAISKW01. Next base: position 9,469 of record JAISKW010000015.1, on the reverse strand, counting down.
ATACAGGTATCAGCAATTTAACCTTGAGCCAAGGCTTAAGCCGCAATTGCTTTACGGGTTGTCGTACTATGCCGTTGACGATTTAATAAATATGCTGCTCATCGAGGACAGCAAGACCGAGCATATCAGAATTGCGACAATGGGCGCGGGCAGTATGCTAATGCCCATCGTGTTCGAGTATACGGTTATACGCGATGCGGTAATTACGGGCGGCGGAGATTTGATTGAATATATTGACGTTTTGGGCGCGGACGGCTCGTTTATGTACCCCGAAAAGTTCGAAATGCCCAAAACTATTGCCGTAATGTACCAAAACAGCGGTATTGTTTCGTACGATGTGAGGAAGTGGAATTTGGTATTGTCGGTCGGCGAGGGGATGAATCAGGATGACGAGATTGCGGAGATCGGCAGCGAATACTATTTCGAGGGCGGCGCGCTGCTTGTCGGTAACAAAGTTTTGGTAAGAACGAATCCGCTATTGCATTCGTCGTCTGAGGGCAACGGCAACGGGTATATTACGCTTGAACTTAGGTTCTATTCAAAGAACATCCGTAACACAAACTACAAGGCGGCGGCACCCGCGGCGGCAAGCTTGCAATATGCAATTAGCGCGGGAACGATAACGATTTCGAATATTTACGAGATTTATCCGTTCAATCCCGACAACGTTCCGAGGCTTATTACGCCGGTACGCAACACGCAATTCTATGACTTTTCGGGCGAAGGACAGACCTTTGATATTACCAAACGGTGGACTACGGAGGACGATGAAACTGCCGTGCCGCATGATTGGGTGTGGGATGCGTACTTCTTGACGAACGGACAGTTCGACCCGTCAAAAATCAACGCATTCGGATTGGCAAGACGCAGACTTGCGACGGCTATTATCGAGGTTGCGGGGGTGTTTCAGGAAATCTATTTAGATATTCAGGTTACTGCGTTCACAACGGATACGGTTATCGACGGCGAGTATGTCTTCGACAGAAGTTTGGAGGTGCAAGGGCGTTTTACGAGAGAGCTTTCGATGTATTCGGACGGGTTCGGCGGCAACTATATACTGCCGCAGGATATTACGGTGCGCAGCGGCGCGACGCAGTATACGTTCAGAGCGGACGATAACAGACTAAAATATTACTTAGACCCTTCGTTTGCAGTAATTAACGGACAAAACATTATCAAGATAATCCCGTACGGCTGGGACGGCAACTATATACCGGGCACAACCTATGACGAGGCAGGGAACATTTCTTCGATTAGCCTTGCAGGCAGCAGCGGCGTCAGTTCCGCCGGGATTCCGTTGATATTGGAACTGCCCGACGGCATATTAGTCAATTTACTCCTCACAGTAAAGCACGAGGAGCTGCAAGGCGTTGCATATAAAAACACCGTTAAGGACGGTCAGGACGCCTATTTTGCGTCGCCGAGGAACCCGAACGGGGCTTTAGCCGTACAGCAAGGAACGTACTATCTTGACCCTTATTATTCGGACAGCTATGTTTTGCCGGCAAGCGTCAGAGCATACTTTACCGGCGGAGCGTATTTGGACTTGTCGGTGGGAACCCTCAAGGACGGTAGCGGATTGGATATTTTGCAGGCAGGGAACATATTGTACAATGCCGAAACGCAGCAATATTCATTCACGCAAGAGTATGTGAATTGGTGCATTGCAAACGCGAACACCGAAATTTTGTACAACGCGTCGCTTTCGTACTACGGAGGATATCCCGAGAAATATCAGACCTACAGAATGCGGGTCGTTATCGTGGATAGAGGCTTAAGAGAGCTTGAAAGCGAGGTTGTAAATCCGTTGCTCGTAAGCCGTGAATTTTTGGAAAAGCAAGCCACGGACTATCTTCATGCAAACTTCGCAAGCTTAAGCGCGCCGGAGTATTCGATATTAAACCTCGCGGAAATATCGGTTTCGTTCGATATTCAAAACAGCGCGTTGCTCAACGAAACCTACGGTACGTTTGCGGGCGGCGCGGAGAGAGAAATATTCGGCAGGGTAACGGGCACGCTTAAAACGAGCGCGGTCGTCGAAAATGAGACCGTTATCACCTCGCACGTCACCGAAGGCATTCAAATTGTAAAGAGAATTTCGGCTAAAAAGCTTGTGTTTGCCGGCTTAACGGGTATCGAAGAAAACGCGCAGGGCGTAATTATTAACAGCGAGATTCCTTTAGATTATCACTTGACAATCGACCCGTACACGGCAAACGCAATTCCGAACAAGTATATGGTGCATTTCTCCGACGGGAGCGCGTTGAGCGGAATTGTCGCATACACAATACCTTTTGCAAGCAAGGCGGAGGCGGACAGTTACTTAATTGTAAACGGCGAATTTACCGACGAGGCTATCGGATACGGCTACGATAAAACGGACAGATTATTTATTTTCTTAGGCAGCAGCAGCTTAACGTCGGAAGAAAGATACGAGTTGGGCGTAATCCGTGACATAAAGATAGGCACCGGATATAACGGCGATTATTCTTATGCATGTTCGGGCGTGGGCGCGGTTCAAATTACGGGCGGAGGCACGGTTGTTGCGGGCGCGGGTTACGTATTCTACTTTACCGCAATCGAGGTATTGGAGATTAATATCTACCCCGAGTACAGCGCGCTCCCCGGGCTTGACGTGCCGGGAGTATTAGTTATTGACCCGCTCAATCCGCATATCCCGACGGTTGTACAAGCGAAGGTCAGAGAGGTTGCAAACATCGGTACTGAAATCGTATCGTGGACAATGCTTTCGGTTAAGTTTATTCCGTACGAGCCCTTTACGCCGGCAATTGACGACTTTACTCAATTGCCGACTAACTCGGGCGCGGTCACAAGGCGGTATATAGCAAGCCTTTCGGGTGCGGACCAGAATTCGAACGCAATTATCGACGACGTTTTGATAGATGTAATTTATTTAGACAGACGGTATATGCAGGTTTATATGCCCGATTTCACCATTCAGGACGAGTACGGAATGCCCGATATACGCTCTTATTCGACGCTGAGCACGTACGAACAGCAGTTTAACAACGCCGAGGGCAAGTTGCTGCGTAAAATATACGACCGCACGTCGAGCGTTCCGTGGACGTTCTCGCTTGACCCGCTGCGCTCCTATGACTACTATACGCAAAAGAATATTATCCCCGTTTCTCTAACCGCCGCATTCCGCGCGGATTATACCGATTCGGGCCTGAATGCGGAGGTAATACCGCTTGTAAACGCGCTTGTTAACGACAGGTACGGCTATATCGCGGATATTACCGACATCGATTGGGGCGATTTGAGCGAAAGGATTCGGTTGTTCTCAACCGTTCAGGGCGAGTTCTATAACATAAATGCGAGCTTTACCCGCGACTTCCGTATTTCGGTTAAAGTAGACGGAGTCTACGGCGCGCCGCAGCGCAAAAAGCTCGATAATAACAGGGAGTTCGGATACAGCAATTATACGCTTATCGCACGCGTACCTGTATATGAGCTTGAGATTCCGTTCGCAGGCGCATTGCAATATAATTCGCAAAACGAGATGTTCTTTGCGGCTTACACGCAGGGCGTGGGGTATGACGATTACACAATTGACCCGTACGCGTATATATTGCACCAAAACGCAAACCATATTTACCCCTACGGCGACGATTTGCGCTCCGACAGAATTAAGATTAACCTGACGCGCGACATAACGATTCTTTACGATATAACCGAAAACGGAATTAACGATTATTTGGCGTTTATGCGGCAACCTACAAACGGCTCGTTCGCTGCGGAAATTGCGGTAAGAGCGGTTCTTCGTGACGCGTACAAGCAGTATACGGGCAACCTTGCAATCAGCGAGGCGGCGTTTAATGCGCTCGATTTAACAAACCTTGCGAAGGAAGGTTTCTTTGCTTATTTGAAAGCGGCATTCGTTCCGGAGAAAATGCTCGCGACATACTACATTTACTACAATGCCGGGTACGACAGTACCGATTTGAACGCCGCAGCGGCGCGCGGCTCGTTGTCGCAAAAGGATAAGGCGGATATCGTTAAGTATAAGGAGTTCGTTTTGTCCGAAAAGGCAAGGACCGAAAGGGTGCGCTATGCGTTTGACCTTTACACGCGCGTCTTTAACGATATCCGCGAAGCCGCCGGCAAGCCGCTTTTTGCAGGGGATTACGTAAGACTCCGCGATAACATTAACGAAGCGGAATTGACGGCTTTCAGGGAATACACGAGGCTATACGGTGATGAAATCAGTGTAAACGGCGGCAATTCGTTCTTCCGTGAGGTTTTCGATTTGGGATATTTCCAAATCAGGTACGGCGTAAGGGGCGGCTTGAAGACGGCAATCAACGTTGGTTCGTCGTTATTAAAGGACGCGCCGTGGGTCGGCTCGGACAGAAATATGCAGGGAAGCGCAACGGTCTTAAACGGCGGCGCGGTTATGTTCTATTTCGAGTTCTTCGGAACACGCGTACCGATACTGTTCCAGTTAAAGTCAAGTCCGATAAGCAATTTGAATATTCAGGGCGGCGATATTTATGTTTTGGAGGGAGAGGATATTCTGCCGCAGTTGCCTAAGAGCATACTGTATTCAATTAACGGCGAAATGCGGGAGGTTCCCGTTACCTTCTCGGGTTACGATATCAACGGAGATTATTACGCATCTCCCGAGTTTTCAACCGTTACGGGTATAGATTCGGACAGACGCAGCGGCTACCCGAAGGTTGTTGCAAGCGGAACATATAACATAAGGGCAATGCTCGGCATCTTCGAAAAAAACAACATCTACTTTAACCTTGTGGTAATTAAGCCGACGCTTCAAAACTTCTTGAACAATGTCGTATTAACCGACGGCGACTTTTATACCGGCGGCGGCGGCGCGTACTATACCAAGTTTGAAAAGGGCGCGCCGGACGAGGAGTATTTGAGCGGAATCAGCCTTGCAATTCTTAACGGCAACTATGCGCAAGGTGCGGAGAGGGCAATTTTTGTCAAGAACGCGCCTATCGAAGGAGGCTTCGGCGATAGACTGCTTTATATCGAAGACTTTATAATTGTAAAAGAAGGCAACGATTATTTTATGGATTTGTATGCTTTCTACGATGCAAATCTTATGGGAAATCCTTCGGTCGGAACGGGCAACCATGACGAAACAAGGATTTTGTGCTGGCGTATCCCTGTCGCAACTTATGTTGCGACTATGCTTTACAGCGGCACGGTGAGCATCGAACAATCACAAATTGAGAGTCCTTTGGGTGCCGAAATTAATGTTTCGAAGCTCCCTAAGGCGAAGAACTCAAGCGGAGAGTTGTTCCCTCTTATGTGGGATTTGGGTACTATTAACACAAACCGTGCAGGCACTTATGTGGCGCGCGGTTGGTATGTGGATAATACGGGAACAAACCGCTCGCTTGCTTTGACCATTGTCGTTAAAAGGCGTTTGATTGCATTGGATTTGAACGAAGACGGCGATTACGTTGACGAAAACGAGTACAATTTAATAAGCATCGACAGCGATTATACTTCCCGTGCATATCAGGTTTCGGAGTTTGACATTCTCCCCTATATCACAATCGCGCCGCTCTTGCGCGACAGCGGAGCGGCAATTAATATGCCGGTAAGCCTACTGAAGATAGAATATGCCTCAAGGAGCGTCGCGAACGGCATTACGGAAATCGGAGCTTATTCTGTTTTCGCCCCGACTAATGCGGGACTGTATTCGGTTCGCTTGACTATCGACGAGTACAATTACTATGGCTCGGTTGCGTTCAACTACGAAATCACCAAGAAGTATATCAATTTGGGTGATGGCGGAATTTATATGACGTTCCCCGCAAACCATATACCGGCGGTCATCGGTTCCGTGAACAGTGCTAACGGCGTATTCCAATACGGGGAAGCAGGTCACGAGAATATTATTGGCAGGGACGAGACGGTATGGATTTACTTCGACGGTACGGGGCATGCCGACTTGGAAATCGTAGGCGTTCCGCACGACGCTGTCGATATCAGCTACTCGCCTACGTTCCTGAGCGACCAATCCACATGGTTTAAGGACGTGAGAAGCGACAGGTACAGAATTACCGTATCTATTCTTTCTTCCTCGCCGAACTATACCGGTTCGAGCATCCAAGCGTTGTATTATATTTTGATTCGAATGCCCGAGGCGGAGTATTCGGTAAGCAACGTCGTTTACAACGGCTTTGCACAAAAGCCGAAAATTAACGGCTTTGACCCCGACCTTGAAATGACTGCGGAGTACGTGTATTGGTACGAAAACGAAATCACACATATTTACGAGAGAACCGAAGTAGACCCTACCGAAGCCGGAACATATCTCGTTCAAATTCACATCAACGGCGGTACGAATATGCCTTCGGCTTATATTCCTGAGAGTGCTAACCCGAGTATTTCGGGCGAGGATAACGAAATGAGCGTAAGCTTTACAATCGAGAAAAAGAGCATTGCAATCGATTTGAAGACCGTCCGTAACGATTACTTCGCCGCGTTCACTGTGGGAGGCGTTACCAATCCGTTGAGCGACAGCTTAACGCGCGACAGCATCATAGATGCGTATTCGGGGCAAAAGGTTGCGATAACCGAAAGCGACTTCCAAGCTATTTTGTCCGGGTTGCGCTTTTATGTAACCGAGGTAAATATGACAACCGACTTGCATCTTGACCCTGCGACGTCGTTGCATTTGTACGGAACCTACGAGCTTCATGCAGAAATAATAGGCGGAAACAATTTCAGGAATTTCGAATTCGACAACTCCTCGATACACACCGGGCTGTATGTCATCGAGCCTAAGAGCCAAAGCGGAGTGAAGGCGGAGATGATAACCTCGCAGTCCGAGCTGCAACAGCGGCTTGCAATGGTCGAGGACGGCAAGACGTACAAGCTGTTCCTCGCCCCCGGAGCGTACGGCGATTTGATTTTGAACAAGAACGCATCCATTGAAATTGTCGGCGCGTACTTTGCGGGAACAAGCGGAATCGTCGAGAATATTTCGGTTAAGTTTAACAGCATTACGGTAAACAGCGGCTCGTTAACGTTAGACAGCATAAGGATTGACGCCCATGCGGTCTCGTACAACCCCGCGGGATATTTGAGTCTTCCGGGTTACGGCTTGCTTATCAGCAGCGGCGCGGGCAACGTTTCGATTCAAAGAACATACTTTGCTAATAATAATCAGGCGATAATCGTTAACTCCGTCGCTATTATTATGAATACGGGTTATGCTAACAAATTGACCGTTCAGAATTCAAAAATCAGCGGACACGCGAACGGAATTTTAGCCCGCAGCGGCAATCTTGATATCGAAAACACCATAATTGACGGCAATATCATCGGAATAAATATTGCAGCGTTGCAATCGCTCCGATTAAACCGCAACAGTATTTCGCATAATTCCGAGGACGGCTTGCTCATTTACTCGCAGATTACCGGCGAGGTAATATTAATAGTTAACGATTTCCGCTCGAACGGTGTAGCCGTGCGTACAAAGCACAACTTCGGCGCAACCGAGCAGGAAGCTATGTTGAACCTTTCCGAAAATACGTTTTTGCTTAACGGCTTAAATGTTAAATTGTTATAATGTGTTTATTTATTAAGAAATTTTCCGCGGTGTTAGACATCGGCTCCGCGGAAATAATACTGACTATTTTTCAAGAGAAGCCCAAAAAAAAGGTACTGTTCGCGCGCAGTTGCGAATATACGGGCTATAAAAACGGCGTTTTCAACAGCGAAAACGAGTGCAAGGCATGCGTTCTTAAGCTCTTTTCGGACGCGAAGCGCGAGGGCTTTAAGCTCGCCGCGTGCGAGGTTAAGCTAAAGGTTCCGGCGGCATTCTGCGCGGTTGCGTGTACGTATGTCGGCAGAACCTTCTCCGAGCCTACCGCAATTACACGCGCAATCGCCGCGGGGTTGCTTGAAAAGGACGGCGGATATTCGCGTGACAAGGACTTTGCTATCATCAACAAAACGCCGCTTTACTACGAGTTGGACGCCGCTCAAAACGGCAACAAAACCGTAAAGGTTCTGCGTCCTGAAGGCGTAGTTGCCTCAAAACTGACGGCGTGCGTTTCGTATTTGTTGGCGGAAAGGTGGTTTTTGGTGTTCTTTAACACCTTGGCGGAAAAGGTCGGGGTGTTGTTCTCATTTGTCGGCGAACCTTTAGGCACGGTTTTTTATGCGGTGCGCGAGGAGAGTGAAAAAATATCCCCGACGGTCGTTTTGGAACTCGGTAAGTTCGAAAGCTATTGCGCATTTACACGCGGCGACGGCATCGAGGACTTGAAATCGTTCGAAATAGGCTACGGCGAAATAATTAAAAAGCTGACGGAGTTCAAGCTCACCGATTCGTATGACGTCGCACAGGGGCTCTTTTCGCGGTTAGACTTTGCAAAAGCCGACGCTTATGATGCCGAAACTCTCTCATTTGCCGCCGAAAGCGTAAACGATATCGCAAAATACGCGCTTCTTTTGATTGCAAAAACTGTCGATAAGGCGTTAAAGCTTTGCACAAATGCGGAGTATGCAAATGCGCCGCTCATTATTGTCACAAACGAGGTGCACATCAAGGGCGAGCTTTGCCGCCTTATTAAGCAAGTCAGCGGAAGGGAGGTAAGATAAGTGGCAAAGAAAACAACATTTGTAACGGGCGCGGAAATTTTTGTAATGGGTATAGGCGGCGGCGGCTCGAACGTCGTCGATAATATGTTCTTGTCCTACGGCTCGGGCAGCGACGTGCCGCGTAACTTTTGGTGCGTAAATACCGATGGACAGGCGTTGATTGAAATCAACGACAACGCGAATAAGCTTCAAATCGGAGTAAAAACCACCGGAGGTAACGGCTCCGGGGGCGACCCCGAAACGGGAGAACGCGCCGCACGCGAGAGCGAAGCGGATATCCGTGCGCTGCTAAAGGACGCCTCTATGCTGTACATCACCGCCGGAATGGGCGGCGGTACCGGTACCGGAGCCGCGCCGGTAATAGCCTCAATTGCGCGCGAATTAGGCGTATTGACACTTGCGGTCGTCACCGAACCTTTCGGCTTTGAGGGAGTTAAGGTTGCAAAACGCGCGAGGGAAGGAATTGAAAAGCTGAAAGGTATTGTCGACGCGTTGATTGTCGTTCCGAACGAAAAGCTAAAACAATACGTACCGAAATCCGCCGGCCTCGAGGACGCCTTTAAGACGGCGGACGAGATTTTAGCCCGCTCGGTTCGCGGAGTAATCGATGTTGTAAACACGCATACGCGCATCAACGTCGACTTCGCCGACATCAAAAAACTGCTGCAGGACTGCGGAACCGCGCACATAGGAATAGGTACCGGAAAGGGTGAAAATAAGGTTTTCGATGCCGCTACCGAGGCGGTAAAGTCGCCGCTCTTGGAAACGGACATTCGCAACGCAAAGGGTCTTATAGTGTGCATCACGGGAGGCGAAACCGTCACTTTTGACGAAACGGACAAGGCGTTAATGATGCTTA